>CALRHL010000044.1 GCA_943359455.1 Candidatus Uhrbacteria bacterium RIFOXYB12_FULL_58_10 | reverse complement strand
GATGCGTATTGCCTCGACACGAGCACGCTCGATTTCGACGACTACGAAGCAACACTCGTGAGTTCGCTGAATTCGTCTGGCGGTTCCGCGACCAGTTACGCCGACACAGGCGACTGGTGGGACAACTACGATCTGTGCACAAGCGGAACGTCCACGATGGACCAGTTCTGCGCGTACCAGGGAGGCTGGGACTACCTGATCGCGTTCAGCGTCAGCTCGTCTGGCCTGATCGCGAACGGTGATGGAGTCTGAAAACTACTTGCCCGGATCTGAAAAGGTCTGGGCATTTTTTTGAAGGCATGGATACGAAACTACAAAAAGGCTACAAAAATACAAAAGCTACTAAATACTACGAATTATGAAAAATGAAAATGTTCTTATCCAGAAAGAATTCTTCGCCCATTTGAACGAGTAATTACATAGCATTTAGTAGCTTTTGTATTTTTGTAGCCTTTTTGTAGTTTCGTGTCCACACCGATTCATAACGATTCGTTGTTCGTTGATCACTACTCGTGATATAATGCATCCACACTATGCGGCACCGACTACGTGTTTTTCTCACCAACCTCACCAAGCGGAAATCTTTCCGTATCGGCGTTGTTTCGGTTTTCGCCCTCGCGCTCGTTTTTGTTCCCACACACCTCGCTCTTGCCGCTACACCAGGTTGGCTCAACACACTTCTCTCAATCCTCGCCGCGATCGCGATGACGGTCGCGGAGGTGATTGGAAATCTCGTCATTATTGTTCTTGATGTGACGATTCCGGTGATGCAGTACCAAGGATTCACAACATCAGATGTCGTTATTGCGGGCTGGGCAATTGTACGTGACGTCGTCAACATGTTTTTTGTCGTTGTCCTCATTATTATCGCGATGGGAACAATTTTTGGGAGCTCGAAGTTTCAGTGGAAACAGAACGTCCCGAAACTCATGTTGTTTGCACTCCTCATCAACTTTTCAAAAACACTCTGCGGTCTCATGATCGACTTCTCGCAGGTTATCATGCTTACGTTTGCGAATGCCCTGAAAGATATTGCAGGAGGAAATTTTATCCAACTTCTCGGCCTAACGGATATTTTTAAAATGTCCGAGCAAGCAGAAACGTTATCCGGTTCTGTCGGAACCGGCGCCTTCGATCTTTTCGCCGCCGCTGGTGCAGCCGTTATCATGATGGTGTGGGTACTCGCCGTTGTCGTCATGCTTCTTTTTATTCTCGTGTACCGTGTCGTCATGCTTTGGGTTCTTATTGTCATCGCACCTCTTGCATGGTTTACAAGCGCAGTTCCTCTTAAAGCCGCCCAAGGGAGTTACGAGGAATGGTGGAAAAATTTTATCTGTTACACTTCCGTCGGTCCTGTCATCGTTTTTTTTCTCTGGCTCACTCTTGCGGTCGCTGGATCTGGCGTTATCGCCTCAACTGATTCTGGATTCTCCTCCGTAACTCCAGCCGGCGCTGGCACAGGAAATTTTGTCACCCAAATTTTTGAAATGGACCGTTTTATGTCCTTCGTCATCGGCATGGCCATGCTCATGGCCGGTTTCGACGCGGCAGGAAAGGTTTGTGCGGGGGTAAAGGGCGGGGTGAATTCGATTTTGTCGAAAGCAAAAAATCCATCCGCAGCTTTCCAATCTTATAAGCAAGCAGGTAAATATGGGATGGCTGCAGGACAAAAGATGAAATCTGCTGGTTCAGCAGTTGGATCTTATGGTGCAGGAGTCACAGGTGCCATGATGGCTGGCGGAGGCCTTGCGGGAGGTATCGCTGCGATGGCGCCAACTAAATCAGCTGCAGCAAAGAGAGCAGAAGGTAAACGCAATCTCGCAGGAGTCATGCCAGGAAGAATAGCAGACAGTCTTCATGCCTCTGCAGATGCTAGTCAAGCAGATATTGCCGCATCAATGAAGAAAGATACAGAAGAGAAGTTTAAAGATGCCTCGCCTGAGAGAGAATTTGAGGCGCTTAAACGCATGGCAGCAGGGAATGTTCCTGTTGGAGATAAACAAGCGTATCGTGGCTTATTGGCTAAGGCTCTTAAAGATCCAAAAATGCGTGAAAAAATGGAGGCGGGTGGAATCATGGGAACTCTTGTTGAAAAAGAGCTGCCTGAATTGAAGAAACAACTCAAAGGAACAAAAGAATACGATGCGATTACAGATTTCGAAAAAGGACGTCCAGATCTCATGGGGAAAGTTGATCGTATTGATTCAAAAAATGTTGGAGATCTTGATGCCGCCGCCTACACAAATAATGCTGTTCGTGAACAACTCAAAACAATCGATTCGGACATTTACGATAAGAACGAACAAGCAAAAAATTCAGACGGAAGTTTGAAATTTGAGGCTGATGGGACAACCAAGGTAATGGGTCGTCATTTGACTGAGTATGAAGCGGCTGCGAGAGGGAAGAAAGGGAAGGCGAAAAAGGATGCAATTCTTGGTAAAGAAAAGGCCGGTTATAACGAAGCGTTGTCAGATGTAAATCTTAAGCTCGTTCCTCTTGATGACCTTGTACAAAATCCAACACCAGCGCTCGTTGGGCGTCGTCAGGACTTGGCGGAAAAACTCATGTCGAGTGATGATCCAGCGATTCGAGCAAAAGTAAATGGCGATCCAGCACTTCGGAAAGCAGCAATGTCTTCTGCGCTTGGTGTTCAGTTTGATTCCGCTGGTCGACCAATGAAGATGGATGCGAAGAATCAGGCAGTCATGAATGCCGCTGTGAAGAAAGATCCAAATGTTCTAGGAAATATTCCTTATGTTGACATGGCAATGAATCCTGAACTTACCGACGCTGTTGCTGGCTCACTCGATAAAGTTGCTGTTCAACGACTTGCGAAGCAATATGAAAAGGCAAGTCCAGATGAAAGAACAAAAATGGATAATGGAATTCTGAAGATTTCAATGAGCGCGTTGACAGCAACTCGAAATAATAATGCAAGCGGTCATCAAACACAGGCTGACGTTTCTGTTGATTTCTTGGAAACGAAAATTGAAGCGGTTAAGAAAGAAGAATCTGGGAATGCATTACAATCCGCGAGCTATACGGTTAAAGTTGTTACGGAACAATTATCAACGATGAATCAAAATTTGATTGATGCGCGCGATGATCTTGAACAAGCGCAAAGAGATGCTGATCGCGAACGACAGGATGAGCTAGAAGTTTTCATTACTCAAGTTGAGCAACAGATTCAAGATGCAAATAGTCGTTTGACAGATGCTCGAGCTACTGTGTCTCGTGGTGGAAGACGTGCATAGGATTAGAACAGTATGGTCACAAATATTGAGGAGGAAAATCGAAATCAGGTAATTTTACCTGATGAAGTAGAAGACTTTTTGTCGAGTTTCGATAATTTTAATTTTGTCAGATCTCTTGTAAAAGATTGCCCAAACTCAAAAGATGCTGCGAGTGAAGTATTAGCACATCAGTCTAGATTTGTTCGCGGCACACTAACGATTGAGGAGATTATTTCTTTGAGTTCCTTGGTTGGAGTTGTAGAGGAACACAGAAATCAGTTTCTGATTCAATTTATTATTGGCTGTTTATTACCTATTCAGGAATGGATTACAACAGATTTAACAAAGATGCTTACCAATATCGGTGCGGATCCAAAAACGTTTCAGGACGTGAAACGCATTCACGTCACCAAACCCCCTGAACCAGAACCACTGAGTCCTGTTGCAGAGGCTTTGAAGGAGTCGGGGGCTGTGCTTCAGGATCCTGTGATGCAGCATCGGCTCGAGCTTATTGTTTCTTCGTTTCATAGTGCGGTGAGAACACGGGAGCAGGCAGTTGCGGTCTTGATGCGGTCGGTGAAGACTGGGGGGTTGGAGATGTCGGAGACAGCTGCGAGGGATGTGTTGGCGATTGCGGAGGCGCGGGTGCCGATGACAGCCATAACCACCCC
>CALRHL010000043.1 GCA_943359455.1 Candidatus Uhrbacteria bacterium RIFOXYB12_FULL_58_10 | reverse complement strand
TATCCCGCATCAAGCGCCCCATACAATTGAACAAGCATGTGGAGAAACGCACCAAGCACAACTCCCCAGGCAAGCCCGATCGTTCCAAACACTTCCGTGAACCAAAGACCACCAATGATGATGCCGACGTTATAAAAAATCGGTGCAAGTGAGAACAGAAGAAAACGTTTCAGACTTTGCAACATGCTTCCAAATACAACGGATATCGCGAGAAAAATTTGCGCAAAAAGCATGATGCGTGTCATGTCTGCGACAAGCGTTTGCTGAACTCCGTCAAATCCAGGCGCAATCAGAGCGGCGAACGGACGAGCAAAGATAGCGACGATAACGGACAACGCGATCATCGCGATGACAAGAATGTTTAATGTGTTACTCGCAAATTTCCAAGCCTTTTCTCGGCTCATCACTCCAAAATAATGACCAGTAAAAATTGGGATAAATGTTGCGGACAAGGAACCAATCACAAGGAGACTGAAAACAAGATCCGGGACTTTGAAAGCCGCATAGTAGGCATCAAGTTCAGAACCAGCACCAAAATGACCAAGGAGGATGCGATCACGGATGAGTCCAACGATCCGACTGAGAAAAGAAAACAAAGCGACGATCGACGCCGCGCCAACCATCGATTTCGATTCCCCATTAAAAAAGCGAAGAATTTGCACAAGATCTACATTTCATCAAATTTCTCGTCCTCTTGAACGACTTCTGATTGCTCGACAACAGGTTGATTTATCACGAGGTCAGGACGCGGTCGTCGCGAAAGTCGGACAATGAGCGCTATTCCAAATAGCAGAAGCAAACCTAATAGCCCTGAGAGAATCTGCACAACTCGATTTTCAAGCGACCAAAATGGAACGGTTAAATTTGCGACATCCGTTGTTGCTTGATCGCTCGCATCTGTGATCGTGTAGGAAACAGGGTAGGATCCAGGTTTTGAATAGGTGTGAGAAACAGAAGATCGCGAGGAAGTGACACCATCCCCAAAATCCCAACGATAGGAATTCCCTGAATTTTCAACAGCAATTGCTTGAAAAGAATAGGTGTTCCAAGAAGTACGTTGATATGAAAAAACAGCATTGGTGGAGTAATGTATTTCGGTTTCGATGGATGGGATCGTTTCTTCTGCAACAGAATCGTCTGCTTGTTCTGCATCTCCTGGGATGTCTAAGGACTCATCAGTCCCGTTATCGGAATCATCGACTTCCTCATTACTTCCTGAGCGACCAACAGGAGTCGAAGGAGCTGCCTGCTCTTCGACAGGCCCAGAGAATATTACCGCTTTGGGTGCAACTATCGATTTTGTCTCATCCAGCGGATACGCATCTTTCGAGTCTTCCACTCCATCACCATCTGTATCCTTGCTCGTCGTCTTTGTTCCCAACTCTTCCTCTACATCATCTGACAATCCATCGTCGTCGTCATCCCCATCACACGCGTTCCCACTTCCATCCTGATCGGAGTCAATCTGATTTATATTTTCATCCGAAAGACAGTTATCCGTATCATTTTCAACCCCATCACGATCATCGTCTAGAGTTGGGGTGAGTAACTTGGTGACGATAAGATTATTTTCATCATTCGCATCCTCTGGATCGGTCCCGCGAATCTCTGCGCGAATATTGAATGAGCCAGAAGGGACGACGAAATCGACGTACACTTCTTCTGGAACTCCGCTTGTTCGAACAGAGATAACTTGTGATTCTCCGATAGGAACAGAGCCTTGAAAGAACATCACGTAACCAGAAACGTCGATGTCACCAACGTTTGTGACTTGCGCATAGATACGGACCTCGCTTCCCGCAATGAGATCTTCGGAAAACGAAATAGCATCCTCACCGATTGAAAGATCGGCCATCATAGCGAAGACAGGGAGTGCGAGCGAGAGCATGAGTCCTGTCATTGCGAGAAATAATGCCTTCATAAAATGACAACCTCGTCACCAGTTTCGAGCCAAAATTCGGATGCTTCATCGTACGTGAGATGAAATGATAGGGTAAACGTTGGATGAATACGGACGCTGACAAATTCTATTTTCTCTTCGGGGTGACCAACAGGAGCGAGTGTGACAATCTGATGATGAGAAAGACCAAGGGTGCTTGCATCTCGATCGGAAAGATGCAAATGTCTGGCGGAAATAATCACGCCTGATTTAAGATTGACCTCACCGTTTGGACCAGAAAGTTTGCAGGATCCAGAGCGCAGGTTGTCACCAGAAACACGAACAGGAGCGTCGATTCCGAGCGCAAATGCTTCTGTTGGGGATAATTCAATTTGTGTGACATCACGTGTTGGTCCGAAAACACGGACCTGCTCAAGAGAAATATCATTTTCCCCAGTGACCGTTACGGTCTGGTCGCAAACATGCTGATACTGATGTCCAAGTTCAAACCGTTCCGTCAATTTTCCAGCACCAAAAAGGACATCTGCGTCCGCCTGGGACAGATGCACGTGGCGATACTGGACGTGAACAGGAATCATCTGTTTCTGAGACATAATTCTTGAAAAATACTAAGGTCTAATTTTAAATTTTGAATTGAGAATTTTTTGAAATTTGGTTCTTGGTTTTTGGAATTTTATCTTGTGGTGTCCGAATGTATATTTAAACCGATCATGCTTTATCGGTCCAATCATTGCCAAATGCAGTTCTGCCAATGTGTACTTGATCGCCACATTTACGCGACCATCGCGATCAAGACGACGGATGGAGACAGGAATTTTTGTTGATTTCAAAATACCAAATGATCCAATCCGAGCGGCACGCCCAGCGTAATCGTGATCTTCACAAAACAAAACATTTTCATCGAACCCTCCGATCGTCTCGTGCAATTCCCGACGAACAAACATACAAAAACCCGGAGCGTGTGGAAACACATCACCCCAGGTTCGGACATAAACATTGTAAGCTTTGTGAATCACATGATCGATCCACGCGTCGGATAATGGAAAAACATCACACGTTGCAAGATCGAGTTTGCGCTCGAGCATTTCTCCAATAGATTTTTCCAGAAATTGTGAATCACGAAGCTCGACATCTGCATCCAAAAATAAAATCAGATCTGTCTGTGCGGCCGCCGCTCCTCTATTTCGTCCTGGTCCTGGCATGCCTCCTTCAACAATACGAGCTCCGTACGAAGTTGCGATGACTCGTGTTTGATCAGTCGATCCAGCATCTGCAACGATAATCTCTGCTGGCTGTAATGTCTGCTTTCGAATCGATTCTAAAAGGCACGAAAGATGCGCTTCCTCATTTTTTGTTGGAATGACAATCGTCAACATAACGTTGCTATTCTACTCGAATTTTTGTTGCAAAGCAAACATGGCGATTCCAGCAGCAACGGAGACATTCAGTGACTGCTTGCGCCCTGGCATCGGGATTTCCATGATACGATCAACACAATCAAGAACCTCTGTCTCAATTCCATCCACTTCATTTCCAAGTAACAGAGCGATCTTCCCTGACAGTGGCACGATCGGTTCCGCACCCACACCATTTTCAAGAGCAACCACAACGTACCCTTGTTCCTTAACCACCTTAATCACCTCAACCACCTCGACCACCTTCTCCCAAGGCACCCGATCCTCCGCCCCAAGCGACACCTTCGCGATCTCAGATCGTGGCGGAGTTCCGGTAAATCCAGTAAGGTAGATTCGTTCAATTCCAAAAGCATCTGCAGAACGAAAGATTGCACCGACGTTATGGAGTGAGCGAATATTGTGGGCGATGAGGAGCATATTATTTCCAACGAATCTATGAAGCTACTCCAGCAAATCTCCGGCACGATTGAAACACTCGCTTCTGAGGGAAGCGGGGTGATTTCGCGTCCTGAAGGAAAACCGTATCTTGTATACAATACGATTCCTGGTGAAACCGTCAATGCGACGGTGGTAAAACGCACGGGAGATGGACATCGAGCGCGACTTGATGACGTCGTTGAATCATCGTCCGATCGTGTGATGCCACACTGTCCGTATGCAGGAACATGCGGTGGTTGCAAATGGCAACACATTGATTATACACGACAGCTTGGTGAAAAGTTAAAACGTTTACAATCTGTGTTCACGGTTGCAGGTGTTCCCTGTCCTACCGAGTCTGTCGTTCCCTGTCCAGACCAGTATTTTTATCGCAACCGCATGGATTT
>CALRHL010000042.1 GCA_943359455.1 Candidatus Uhrbacteria bacterium RIFOXYB12_FULL_58_10 | reverse complement strand
AGTGATTGAGTGATTGAGTGATTGAGTGATTGAGTGATTGAGTGATACTATCGTAGCATGAAATACGTACCGCATGCCATCTTTGCCTTTCTTGTCATGTCACTGCTTGTTGGGCAACGATTTGGTTTTGTTTGGGCTGGGGGAACAGGGTATATTCTAGAACGCAATGCAGGAATCGTGGCGCTGATCGGAGAGCCGCGTATAGATCGTATGGGAGAAACTCGAGCTGCCGAACTGTGGCATTCCGTTGATCGTGGAGAAACGATTGTCACGCAATCGACGGAGCGACTCATGCTTCAGCTTGATTTTACTCACACCATTGCGCTGGATGAAAATACAACGATTACGATCGTGGAGAACACGCGTGAGGCTATCCGCATCCATCTGACAAAAGGACGAATCTATGCGGATACGCATGTGACAGATGGTTCAGAGACAAACGATCAGGTGGCAACTCAATTGTCTATCTGGACAGACAGGACGGAAAGCTCGATTGAATCTGGAGCGATGACTGTGGTCAACTATGATTTTCTTGAAAAAGTTTCTGTATTACCAATCAACACGATCGTCACAATCACCACCAAATCAGAACCAACATTTACCACGATTCATCCGATAACAATCGATGACGTGTACGGAGAAATCCTTGAACCAAACGCCACGTTTAATGTGAATGCTCCAGATGTTGTTGATTTCTACGAGTGGGCACGAGGATTATCTATAGAATAATCGCACCACCAAGCATTTCTCTGTCCGGACCGTCATAATCAATCGCGGCATACAAGACGATCGACTGCCCTGCCGTCACCGCACGAACAGGTTCATCAAATCGAACGGAGACAGTATCCGCTTCCATCTTCGTCACCGTGCACAACTGAAGCGGCTGACGATAACGAACACGCGCAAATACACGATCCCCAACGACAGGTCGGCGGAACCAATTTGACGCATATGCATCAAGATGGTTCTTGAATAATGTTGGATGGAAGTTGCTTGAGACAATGAGTTGTTTGAGTTCTGTTTTCTTGTCGACGACATAAAACGGGGTTCCCCCGCCAACTTGTAATCCATGACGCTGACCAATCGTGTAGAACGCGATCCCTTCGTGTGTACCGACAACCTCGCCTGTCGTCGTCACGATCTCCCCCGGATCTTCCGGAATCCGTTCTTTCAAAAACTCGCGGATATCCACCTCCCCAACAAAACAAATTCCTGTCGAATCCTTTTTTTCTGCTGTAGCAAGTCCCAGTTCGCGTGCCTTTTTTCGCACGTCTGATTTCAACATATCGCCTACAGGAAACAACACGCGAGGAAGAACTTCTTTTGGAATCGCCCAGAGAAAATATGTCTGATCCTTGTTCGGATCTGCACCTGTCAAGATTCTTCCGTTTTCGATCCGCACATAATGCCCGGTCGCCAAAAACTGGCAACCGAGACGGTCAGCTTCTTTCACAAACAGATCAAATTTGACATACTTGTTACACAACACATCTGGATTTGGCGTACGCCCTGCGGCGTATTCTTGAAACATGTTTTCTACGACCAATTCGCGATACTGCTTTTCAAAATCAAATGTCATGCATGGGATTCCCAACTTCGCCGCAACTCGAATCGCGTCTCGACGATCTGCACGCCACTCACAATTCGACCAGTTTTTCATAAACCCACCAATCACCTCATACCCCTGCTCCAACAACAAAGCCGCAGACACGGACGAATCCACCCCGCCTGACAATCCGACTAAAACCTTTGGTTTCTGCACATCCATATGAACGAGAAGAATGCCATATCTTTCGACAGTTGACAATCTATCCAAACTTGACTAGTATTCTTTACCGTACAGGAGCGAACATGGAACCCAGGATCATTTTCATCGTCGAGCAAAATACGACGGAACGCGTGACGATACGTCGAGCCATCGATGCCGCATTCATTCACGCACGTATTCCACACACCATCATCGGATTCGAAACGGTCGAGGAGGCCGCTGCGAGCTTTGACCGTGACGGTCCGCCACATCTCATTTTGTGCGACAAGGACTCGGAAGTGGAAGATGCGGGATTGAGTCTCCTCCGACATGTTCGTCACACGGGGAATGCTCTCGTGTTCATCCTGTGGGGAAAAACCATCACAGACGCTCACCGTAATTCCGCTCGTCAACTCGACGCGATTTGCTACGAAAAGCAAGGACAAGCCTCTCTCGATTTTGTCTGCCGAAAGGTTACAGACCTCCTCCGCGGCCAAGTTCCACGCCCCTCCTGACCCTTCGACTCCTCACTCAACTTCTGAGGTGTCGCTCAGGGTCGTTTTTATTTTCTCGAACTTTTCTGCATCCTCACGGTAGACAAAAAAATCCATAATGTGTAAATGCTCATTATATTTCTGAAGAAGGTCAGAGTACTGAAAAACAGGAATGTACTTTTTCCCTTCCAATGCCTTTTTTTCAACAAACATCGTTTGATCCTTTCCATCGAGTGATGTTAATTCCTTACCTGCACGGTGAACAAAATATCGAATCGCATTTTTTTCACAGATCCCTTTGAGTGTTTCAAGGGTATCGCGATCTTCCGCTTTTGATTCATTTAATCTCAAAACACGTCTTGCGGGAAGTCGATGAATGAGATGCTCCGACCAATAGTGTGTAGGATTTTTTGCGGCTTCAAACATCATTTCAATCACCGCTCCATCACGCATGGACGCATACGCGTATGGATCGGTCGGAATCTTCAACGGTATTTCGCCTGTCTTTATCGCTTGTTCAAGATAATAAATAAATCCAGCTTTTGTCTTGTGAAAATACACCTGATCGAACATGTGATACCGCGCGAGAAGAAACGATTCAAATGCGCGCATACCATTTTCCGCGATCGTGAGAATCAAACCATTCTCATGTTTTGCCACAGAAAACGATGAGATCAGCCAGTCGATGTCAAAATTTCCATACGCAACACCACAGTAGTAACTGTCGCGTAGACGATAATCCATCCGATCACAATCGGCTTCACCAGAAATGAGAAGCTTTAAAATGTGTTGGAGTGTTGAAACTTTTTTTTCAATTTCATCAAACCAGACAGATGGTTTCACTCCCTCGTGAATGAGCGACGAGACATCCTGCGCTAATTCGCGATCTAAAATCCCCTGCTCCGCCAACGTCTGAATGAGTAAAACTGAATAATCCTCATGCTTCGCCCTCCGAGAAAGTCCAACGCTCAGTGTTGGAAGATTCCACCAAGTCTTATCAAGCGGAAGATCAGCAAACAGCGGAAATACACTCTCGGATTCATGACTGAACGGTCCGTGTCCAATATCGTGAAGTAATCCAGCGAGACGAACACGCCGACGAAGCTGTTCAAGCTCATCTGCAGACAGACGAGACGTAATCAACGTTGACCCTTCAATCATTTTCCCAAACAACCGACCAGCCACATGCATCGCTCCAAGGCTATGCGTAAAACGCGTATGCATCGCGCCAGGATACGCATACGTTTGCAAAAACGAAAGCTGGCTGATAAATCGCAAACGCTGAAAAAACGGATGATCAATCACCCGTCGTTCAAATTCATCAAACCCAATGCGATGATGGATTGGGTCTCGAAGTTCGTACGGTTGCATACCAAGTCACCTTACAGGATCGTAAATACAACGACAACTGCGAGCGCGATACGGTAAACAGCAAACGGAATGTAAGATGTGGATTTGAGGATTTTTAGAAGGAAGCGAATGGCGAGGAAGCCGAAGGCAAAGGATGTTAGAAATCCGATGGTGAGTGGGAGAAGTTCGATTGGTTCAGAGCCATTGAGGACGTGGAAGAGTGATAATCCTCCTGCAGCGGCGATGGCTGGGACACCGAGGAGAAACGAAAAACGGGCGGCGGCTTCGCGGGAGAGGCCTAGAAAAAGACCAGCGGTGATCGTGATACCGGATCGCGATGTCCCTGGGATGAGGGCGATTGCTTGGGCCAGACCAATGAGCATTGCGCGATGATACCCGACGCGTTCGATTTTTATTTCCGCTGCTTGACGCGAATAATGATCCGCGATCCAGAGAAGGATTCCAAAGGATGCGAGCGAGACCGCAACAACAAGCGGACTGCGTAGGACGGTTTCGATCTGATCTTTAAAAAGATATCCGAGTCCGAGTGCAGGAATGGTTGCGGTGAGAATGATCCAGCCGAGACGAAACTTATTGGCGAAAACTCTTGGGAGATCATCTCGCAA
>CALRHL010000041.1 GCA_943359455.1 Candidatus Uhrbacteria bacterium RIFOXYB12_FULL_58_10 | reverse complement strand
ACATGCGGATGAACTCACGATCAAAACAGGCCTCCCGTCCTCTTCTGTCACATCCATGCTCACGCTCATGGAAATGAAAGGATCTGCAAGACATCTGGGTGGGCTGTATTATGTGAAGGGGTGAAAAACAACGGTAACCACCCCCAACCCTTCCTTTCCACCAAAGGCGGATCCGTCTCTGACGGAGAAAAGGAGGGGAGTATAATTAAGAGACCTCTCCTTTTCAAGAACATTTCTCTCCAGTCTCCAATCCGATTCAAGAACATATCCCTTTAAATCTCCTTCCTTTCCAAGTTCTCCCCTCCTTTTCAAGGAGGGGCTAGGGGGGTGGTTATCGTTCTGCCTATGCCTATTCTCTTCAATCAACCTGTACAAAAACCACTCCGACAAAAACTCCGAAACACTCTCGCACCTGCTGAAATCATCCTTTGGTCACATCTCCAAGGACGCAAATTCCATAATCTCAAATTCCGTCGACAGCATGGAATCGGACCATACATCGTCGACTTTTATTGTCCGGAAATAAAACTCGCAATTGAAGTAGATGGTGCAAGCCATTTTACTCTTGAACAGAAATTAAAAGATCGTGAACGAACGGAGTTCATTAAGTCAAAAGGTGTCAACGTTGTCCGTGTTATGAATGGTGACGTGTATTGCGATATGGAAAAAGTATTGAGACGAATAGATGCCTGGATTCCTGAAAACAGACTGTAACCACCCCCAACCCCTCCTTGAAAAGGAGGGGAGGAACGTGAGGATTGAAAAGGAGGGGAGGAACGTGAGGATTGAAAAGGAGGGGAGAATAATTAAGATTGAAATTACGACGAAGAGCTTAGTTTCCAATCGTCTGATTCCCCTCTTTTTCGCGGACACTTCTCTCACAGTCTCCAATCCGATTCAAGAATATTTCTCTCACAGTCTCCCCTCCTTTTCAAGGACTTTTCCACGACAGACTCCCCTCCTTTTCAAGGAGGGGTTGGGGGTGGTTTCCAGATAGCAAAAAAGATCCCAGGCGGGATCTAGCTGCGAGCTTTGTGCTGAACAAAGGCTTGTGTCAAGTGGAGCTGTAATTCAATTCCTTTTTGGACTTCCTCATGTCCTTTTTTTGTAACCGTCACTCGTCGACTTGAACGAGCACGGGATTGATGGACCGCAACTCTTGCTTCATCAATCTCGACAAGTTGTTCACCTGCAAGCTTATACACATTTATAAATGCACTTGAGCGTGGCAACTCGACTCCAAAAATTTCTCGAGCAACACGCATAGCAGCCATCACATCCGGTTTTTCTTCACCTTTAATATGGACGAGACAGAACAGCAACATCCATCTTTCGGTAATCACCGGTTCCACTACTGATTCTCCGACGAAACGACATTCTTCTTGTTCTGAAAAACCGTTGTCCACATTGCGAGAAAGAACATGCAGCCGATAAGCACCCACGCGATGAGGAGTGCTGGCAAAGGCCGCCAGAACAGAAGTTTGGTCAGCGCCACTTGTTCCGACCACGAGATGGGGTCCGGAGCAAGCCAGACAACCGTTGCCAGTTGTCCGATCGGTTCACGTCCGATCCCGACCTGGAACCGCGTCCACTCGAACCGATCTGTCCATCGTGTGATTTCCGCATCGCTTGGAAGCAATTCCGGAGCGCCGAGTTCACCAGCAACGCGCATCTGAAGAAAAATCAGTCCAAGAGCGTGCCAGAACATTCCGAAAAGCACTGGGATGGACGAGAACACGAATGGCACAAGTACGATCGTTGGCCAACGAAAGGGTGGTGAATCCGACAGAACTGCGTAGGAAAACGTCACTCCGATCACCAACGTCCCCCACAAGAGAAAACGCGGACGAACAATGGGTTCAATTACTCGATACATGAGAGCTCCATTCGGTTCAAACAACCTATACACTTTTGACAAAATCGTCAAGCCACGGCATTATTCTTTGCATGTCATCTCATCTCATCATCGTCGAGTCTCCGACGAAAGCGAAAACGATTTCGAAATTTTTGGGGAAGGAATATAAAGTTCTTTCTTCTTTTGGTCATATTCGCGATTTGCCAAAAAAGAAAACCGGGGTTGATATTGAAAAGCATTTTAAACCAACGTACGAAGTTCCTGAGAAGGCGAAGGAGCATGTCAAAATATTGAAAGCGGCGGCGAAGGGTGTTGATGATATTATTCTTGCGACTGACGAAGATCGTGAAGGAGAGGCGATTGCTTGGCATATTGCGGAAACACTTGGGCTTGATCCAGTGGATGCGAAGCGTATTACGTTTCATGAAATTACCAAAACCGCGATTGATCACGCACTGCAAAATCCACGCACGATCGACATGAACCTCGTGAATGCTCAGCAAACACGTCGTATTCTCGATCGGTTAGTCGGCTATGAGCTCTCCCCGTTTCTCTGGGAAAAAGTTCGTCGCGGGTTGTCTGCGGGACGTGTTCAGTCTGTTGCTTTGCGTCTTGTTGTCGAACGCGAACGTGAACGACTGGCGTTTAAGATCGATGAGTACTGGACGATCGATGCGGAATTTCTAAAGGACCAAATCGCATTCCCAGGCGCGTTGTTTTCCATCAACGGGAAAAAAATCGACAAGCTAGATATCAAAACAGAATCTGATGCGAAAGCGCTTGTCGAAACACTGATAGGAAAATCTTTTTCTGTCACAAGTGTTGAAAAGAAAGAAGTATCAAAAGCACCACCAACTCCATTCACCACGTCCGGGTTACAGATCGAAGCAAACGGGCGACTCGGATTCGGGGCGAAGCAGACAATGACCCTTGCACAGAAACTATACGAGACAGGAAAAATCACCTACATGCGTACGGACTCCGTGAATTTGGCAAATGCATTTATCGATGAGACACAGGCGTACGTGAAACAAACATTTGGCGAATCGTATGTAACCGGTGGAAAAAAATATGTCACCAAAGCCAAAGGTGCACAAGAAGCACACGAAGCGATTCGTCCAACCAGTGTAAACGTCACGCCAGACGAACTCAAAGGAACATTAGACCTCGGCATGTGGAAACTGTACGATCTTATTTGGCGTCGCACTGTCGCATCTCAGCTCCCACCAGCCAAGGTGGAACGCACAGCGGTTGACATCGAAACAAGGTTATCCACCCCAACGAGCAACTACCCACTACCAACTACTTTTTCCTTCCGCGCAAACGGTTCAACGGTTTCCTTTGACGGATTCATGAAGGTCTATCGCGCGACGACGGAAAAAATTCTTCCTTCTTTGTCCATTGGTGATGCTGTTACAAACACATCCATTCTTCCTACCCAACACTTCACCGAACCACCTGCGCGTTACTCAGACGCAACACTCGTGAAAGTCCTCGAGGAACACGGCATCGGACGTCCATCCACCTTTGCGCCAACCATCGCGACCGTAGAAGCGCGACAATATGTTGAACGTGACGACAACAAGAAACTCTTTCCAACCGATACGGGAATGATCGTGAATGATGTCCTCGTTGAACACTTCCCAAACATCGTCGACTACACCTTCACCGCGACCATGGAAAATACGCTCGATGAAATCGCGGAGGGAAAAGTGGAATGGGTTCCAACGCTTGAAGCGTTCTACGGACCATTCCATCGAACGATCGGGGAAAAAATGCAAACGATCTCGCGTGAAGATGTGATGAAGGAACGCATCGTCGGCATGGATCCTAAGACCGGCCTCAACGTTATCGTGCGATCTGGTCGATTTGGACCGTTTGCACAACTCGGTGAATACAGTGCAGAAGATAAGAAGGCAAAAAAACCAAAAGCAAAAAGTGCTTCCCTACCTAAAGGCGCGAATATCGATACGGTAACGCTTGAAGAAATTCTTCCGTTGTTTGAAATGCCGCGTGTCGTTGGAAAAACAGAATCCGGAGAAGAAATCGTCGCACATCTCGGGCGTTTCGGTCCCTATCTGAAAACGGAGACGACGACCGCGTCCATCCCCGCAGACTTTAGTCCAGCCTCGATCACCGAAGCAGAAGCTCGAGATGTGATCATCAACAAGGCGGCGGCAAAAGCAAAGGCGATGGCACCACTCGTTGAACTCGGAAACAATGCTGACGAGAAACCTGTCGTCATACGAAACGGTCGTTTTGGTCCTTATATCACTGACGGCACCACAAACGTTTCCGTCCCAAAACGTTTCGACCCACTCACCATCACACTCGCCGAAGCTCTCGAACTCCTAGAAAAAAAGCGCACCTCGCCTCCACGAAAATTTCC
>CALRHL010000040.1 GCA_943359455.1 Candidatus Uhrbacteria bacterium RIFOXYB12_FULL_58_10 | reverse complement strand
ACATCGCGATTCATCATGAGAACGAAATTGCACAGACGCGAGGAGCGGACGGTGTTTTGCAGGCGAATGTCTGGATGCACTCGGAGTTTATCACCGTTGATGGTGGGAAAATGTCCAAGTCGCTTGGAAATATTTTTACGATTCAGGATGTGATCGATCGGGGATACGATCCAATCGCATATCGGTATTTTGTGTTGAGTGGGCATTATCGTTCAAAGATAAATTTTACTTGGGAAGCATTGGATGGAGCACAGAATGCGCTGACACGGTTGCGTGGAATAGTCAGGGACTGGCCGACGATAACCACCCCCTTACCCCTCCTTAAAAAGGAGGGGAGTATTAAGTTCGTCTCCCCTCCTTTTCAAGGAGGGGTTGGGGGTGGTTATGGGGAACAGTTCCACTCTGCCATCAACGACGATCTGAACACTTCTCAGGCGCTTGCGGTTCTGTGGGAACTGATCGGTGATCGGACAATTTTGGACGAGGAAAAAGCAGCGACGATTCTTGAATTTGATCGTGTGCTTGGACTTGGACTCAAAGAATATATCGGTCGAGCTCAGTTCGATGAGATCCCTGCACAGGTGCAGGTTCTTGTTGATCAGAGACAGTCTGCACGGACAGCCAAAGACTGGTCCGAGTCAGATCGTCTACGTGATGAGATCCTAGAACTGGGCTTTACGGTCGAGGATACGGCAGATGGGCAGAAAGTCCGTTCACGTGTGGTATAATGAAGCTGATATGTCCGTTCCACTTTTAAAACAAACAGAAACAAAACCCGGGGCTCCTGTTGAACAGCCTGTTGTGGAAACATTGCCTGTTGATAGGCCGTTTGACGGACTTGAGGGTGTTTCGAATACAGAGAAAGAAATAGAACTTGAAACTCCCGTGTTTCAAGAGTCTGAAGAGACTGTGGATACTGAACCTGTAGAGACGGATGTCCCTCTTGAGACAGCTCCACCTTCCGCTTCTATTGCGATAACCCTTGCTGTCAAAGATAAAGTCATAACGCAAATTGAGGAAATCATGTCCGAGGATCTTACGGATGCGTTTCTAAAACTTCCTGCGGACAAGCAACAGGAGTTTAAACAAAAGGGTGAGGAAGCTGCGGGCATGATTAAAGAGTTATTGACCGCCGTTAAAATCAACGCAAAGAAAATTTTTGAAATTCTACGAGCATGGATGAAGCTTATTCCAGGAGTGAATCGGTTTTTTCTTGAACAGGAGGCGAAAATAAAAACGGACAAAATTTTGAGATTAAAACCATGACGTTTTTTCAATTTGGCATTGCTGACGCAGATGTGATCGGAAACCTGGTGACCGGAGGGACACCCGAGGGTGATCTTGCATTTGCTTACATTGCTGCCTGGGGTGTTGGCGCACTTCTCTTTGTTGTTCTTGCGTTATGGATCATGCGTTTTGTGATTCGGTTTCGCGCTCAGACACAGCATGGCACGTTTGATACCGTTTCAATTCTCGTGACGGTTCCGCGATTTCGCCACAAAGAGCAGACCGAACGTACGGAAACCAAAGAGCAAGTGCAAGAGGTCATCGCATCGGCGGAGACATTATTTGCGGCCGTTGGTGGAATGAAACCCGATCACGGTTTTCGTGCATGGTTGTACGGCCGAAATGACGAGATGGCGTTTGAAATTGTTGTTCAGCACAAAGAGATTCGATTTTACGTAACCGTTCCGTCAAAAATGGAACATATTGTCACACAACAATTATCCGCGGCGTATCCAGATTGTTATCCAGAAGCGGTCGAAGATTACAATATATTTTCTCCAGACTCGGTTATTTTGGGAAGCTACCTTGTTTTCAAACGCGAGCATGCATTTCCGATCAAAACGTATAAAAAGACAGAAAAGGATGCACTGAGTCTTATTACAAACACGCTCGCAAAAGTTCCAGAAGGAGAAGGAGCGGCATTTCAGTTTATTGTTCGCGCAGCTCCTCGGAATTGGCGAAATCGAGGACTTGCGATTTCTCAGCGTATGTTAAAAGGAATGACACTTGAGGAAGCGATTAAGGGTGCGAAGAAAACAAAAATCGATTTGTGGGAGCTGACAGGTCATGGCGGAAATAGTGAAAAGAAGCCCGAAGAACAGCACAAGCTTTCTCCGCTCGAAGAAGAAACAGCAAAAGGGCTTGAAGAAAAAGCGAGTAAGGCTGGTCTTGATGTTTGCATCAGGCTTGTTGTTGCAGGAAAAACAGCAGAGAGTGCTCACACGACACTTTCAGCAATGATCAATGCATTTTCGCCATTCAATATTTATCAGTTCGGAAATTCATTTGTAAAAGTCGTCCCACCTTTTAAAAAACGTTTGCTTCGACGGTTTATTTATCGCCTGTTTGATGAAAACAATAAAGTCGTCATGAATGCAGAAGAAATGGCAAGCATTTGGCATTTGCCGTTGCCATGGACAGAGACGCCAGGAATCAAATGGCTTGGCGCGCGAAAAGGCGCGGCGCCATCAAACGTCCCGACCGGTCCAGAGTATGGTGGTGAGCTGGAGCTTGGATTCAATGTGTACCGTGGAGTCAAGACACCGATTTGGATGAAAGGTCCCGATCGTCTTCGTCACATGTATGCGATGGGTAAATCTGGAGCTGGTAAGTCTGAAATGATCGCGACCCTTGCCATTCAAGATATTGCCATGGGCCATGGGGTTGCGGTTCTCGATCCGCATGGAGATTTGATCGAGCACATTCTCGGCAACATTCCGAAGGAGCGCATCGACGATGTCATTCATTTCAATCCTTCCGACATCGAACGTCCGATGGGACTCAACATGCTTGAGTCGAAAAATGAAGATCAGCGCGATATGGTTGTGCAGGAAATGATTTCTATTTTCTACAAACTATTTCCTCCAGAAATGATTGGTCCGATGTTTGAGCATCACATGAAGCATGTGATGCTCACCCTCATGGCTGATATTGAGAATCCAGGCACGATCGCCGAGATTCCGCGCATGTTTTCCGATCAAGAGTTTGCGGATGGCTGGATCGCAAAGGTGAAGGATCCCATGGTGCGTGCGTACTGGGAAAAAGAAATGGCGAAGACGAATGAATTTCATAAGTCAGAAATGCTCGGGTACCTTATTTCGAAGGTAGGCCGTTTCGTTGGAAATGAAATGATGCGTAATATCATCGGTCAACAACGTTCAAGTTTTGATTTTCGCGAAGTGATGGACAACAAGAGAATTTTCCTGTGCAACCTCGCGAAAGGAAAGACGGGTGATATTAATGCGAACTTGCTCGGGATGGTTATCGTCACAAAATTGCAGATGGCGGCACTTGCTCGAGCGGATATTCCAGAGGCACAACGCGAACCTTTTTTTCTCTACATCGACGAGTTTCAGAACTTCGTAACAGATTCTATCGCGACGATTTTGTCTGAGGCACGCAAATATAAACTCGCTCTCATTTTGGCTCACCAGTATATTAGTCAGCTTGCAAAAGATAATGATACAAAAATTAAAGATGCCGTGTTTGGAAACGTCGGTACCATGATGGTGGCGCGTATTGGTCCAGAAGATGTAGAGACGCTTGAAAAAGTCTATGCTCCAGATTTTAGCGGGTACGACATGATCAATTCAGATAAGTTCACTTGGTACGTAAAGATGATCGTTGATAATGCTTCGATGCGGCCGTTTACCATGGGGCTCACACCAAAGTCGAAAGGCGATCGCGAGCTTGCCGAGGCGATTAAGGAGCTTTCCCGACTGAAATACGGTCGTGACCGTGCGATCGTTGAAGCAGAAATTATGGAGCGTTCTCAGCTCGGAGTTGACGACCGAGGTCCGACACCAGTTCCATCGTCTATTTTCTAGCAAAAATTTTTGAAATAAAAACAGATATGCCAAATTTTACCTATGAGGATGACATGCTTGATGTCGAAACACCTGTCTTTGAGCCTGAGCCCATGGTTGATCAACCGACACCTCAAGCAACAAGTGAGCATGCTCGGCTAGAACTTGCGGTGAATGTGTTGAAACAGATGCATGATAGTCTTTCACATGTTATTTCTTTGCTACAAGGTGCGGATGCGACAGATGGGGCGCGACGTATGGCGGAACTTGTGACCGCACGGCGTGATATTTCTCGGGTGATGGAAGAAGGGTCTGGAATGCGCATACTGGAAGGAGTATTTGATGGTGTCTCCATGATTGGTTCGGATGGTAAGTCGTATTCGATTCCGCCGAACTACGCGTCTAAATCGCGTTTGGTTGAAGGGGATGTGTTGAAGCTGACCATTAGACCGGATGGATCATTTTTGTTCAAACAAATCGGTCCCATTGAACGCCGTCGTGTCGTTGGATGCGTTGGGTTTGACACATCCACAGGAACCCACGTGGTCATCTGTGGCGAAATGACGTATAAAGTACTCCCAGCCAGCATGAGCTTTTTTAAGGCCGACGCGGGTGATGAGGCTATCATTCTGTTACCGAAGTCAAGAGAATCTGTATGGGCGGCTGTTGAGAATGTTGTGAGAAAATAATTATGGAAGTCCTCTAC
>CALRHL010000039.1 GCA_943359455.1 Candidatus Uhrbacteria bacterium RIFOXYB12_FULL_58_10 | reverse complement strand
ATGAGTCTCGCCGCAAGTTCGCGTTCTTGTGGAAGTGGACCTTGCTTCATATCGACGACAAACAGAACGACGTCCGCAATCGCCATCGCGCGTTCGGCTTGTTTTATAACACTTTTTTCAATTTCATCGGATCGTTCCATGTCGAGCCCGCCCGTGTCGACAAGTTTAATGACCGTCCCACGCCACAAACAGATCCCTTCCTTGCGATCACGTGTTGTTCCTGCGGTAGAAGAAACCATTGCCGCACTGCGTTCAAGCAGGCGGTTAAAAAGGGTCGATTTGCCAACGTTGGTGCGGCCAACGAGAGCGATGGTGGGGATATGAGGACGAGGCATAGTTATCTTGCAGCGACAGAAGCCGAACTCTCTCCTAAAATCACCAGAAAGTCAATATTTTTCTCTGTGGCGAGAGATTTGTATTCTTCGGAGGAAACAGAAATTTCTTTAGGAACAACATCGCCTGATATGAGCCAGCCTGTGGCAGACATCGTGATTTCTGCTTCGAGATAGTCGCGTAACGCCTGTAACTCGTCTGGTTTACTCCCTTCGGTGAGATCGTAAATAACCGTATGTTCGTAACTCCGGTCGGCAGCATTCCCAATCGTGCTGACTTCATAACCTTGCGTTTCCAACAGTTGAGACGTGCGGAAGGCGAGACCGGTGATTGTCGTTCCATTTTGTACTTCTACTCGAACAAACTTTGGTTTTTCTTCGATCGTTGCGACGGTATCATCTGTCGCGATTTCATCAAATAAACCCGCTGCCATCGCGTGGACAGGTCCCCAGTCGTCGTTTTTTGGCAGCAATACATAGGCACCGTTGAGTGATGTTGCGTATAACGGAGAGGATTCGGATGCATCAAGCACGCGGTTCACGATGGTGGTTGTATCAATATCCTTCCACTTGTTCGCGAGCTGGAGAAGTTCCCATGTCGTGAGGTTTGTCGCAATATTTCCTTGGAGTGTTTCAAGCATGCGTGAAAGTCGAGCAGGATTCAATAACGTTCCTGCAGACATAATTTCTTCCTTCACGGCAACGATCACTTTTTGTTGACGTCGTGAGCGTGCGAAGTCTGAACCCTCACCGTTTGTCCCATGACGTGATCGAACGAACTTCAGTGCCGTGTCTCCATCGAGGTGTATCCATCCTTCTTGGAATGCAAGGGATTCGAATCGGCAACCGTACGTTGGAACGGTTATGGTTTCTACTGTTGCCTCACCTTCATTTCCATCAAGCATTACCTCAACGTCTGTCGTGGTCCCACATTCTGCGTATTCTTTTCCAAGCACGGGATAAGCATCGTCTGTGAAAGATCGATCGACGTATACATCAATTCCTCCAACGTCATCTATAAGTTTTGCAAAGCCGTTGAAGTCGACGCGAAGATAGTAGTGAATTTCCTGATCGATGGTGTCGCCAATGACTTCGCTTGCAAGAACAGGACCCAGTCCGGGTTCCTTTTTCTCTCCAAAATAATTTGCATGATTTACCTTACGCCAACCTTCGTCGGGAATAGGGACAGCCATGTCGCGAGGAATCGAAAGCATGCCGATTTTTTCAGTGGATGGTTGATAGGAGGCAAAAATAATCGTGTCGGTGAGTTGAGGACCATCATGGCCTTCTCCTCCAATACCAAGTAAGAGAAAATTGATGCGATCGTCTTCTTCTCCTTTGAGTTGACGGTCTCCAGCGCCGATGAGATGACGGATGGTGGAAAAAAGAGAGAATCTCGGGAAGCCATTGTTGTCGGAAGAAGCACCGACATTATAAGAAAGGGAAGCGCCCGCAACAGAAACAAAAATGGCGAGGGTGAGCAGAACACGTCCAAACACAACAAACGGCCTCCGTTTGGAAGCGTCGAGCTGGTATTTCTTGCGTAATAAATCAATCTTCACCTTCTCCATAGGGAGAAAAAATATGTCAAAAGTAAAAAGTAAAATGGATGGAAATCCACTATATGTAGTATAACAAAAATATCCCTCTTGTGAAGGGGTATTGAGAGACCGTTGCAAAACTCCAGTGCGAGGTTAAATTGAGACAGATTTGTGCCAGACACATGAACAATTCTGAGGTGATATGCAGATATCATTGAAGAATCGTGAATGTGTCTGGTGCAAATATGACCAATTTAAAGCCGTGCTGGAGTTTTGCAACGGTCTCATTAATGGTGGATGTTGGAGGATTCGAACCTCCGACCTCACCGATGTGAACGGTGCGCTCTAACCAGCTGAGCTAAACATCCAGTTGGTTGTCCGCGGGGAGAATATCAGAGATCGTTGCAAAACTCCAGTACGAGGTTAAATTGAGACAGATTTGTGCCAGACATATAAACGATTCTGAAGTGATATGTAGATATCATTGAAGAATCGTGAATGTGTCTGGTGCAAATATGGCCAATTTAAAGCCGTGCTGGAGTTTTGCAACGGTCTCTATCAGTCTTGCCATGATGCAAAATCCGTGATATCCTTGACAGGATCTTATTTTTACACATGTTTCGCTTCTCTCACCAACACGATACACCTGCTGACACATTCTGGCATCGCAAGTTTGGCCCGGCGGCCGGAGCGGTGGCGATGTTTTTGATTGAAGTTATTCAAATCATCATTATTTCTGGTGCGATTATTATTCCGATTCGGTACTTCCTTATTCAGCCGTTCTATGTGAAAGGAGCGTCGATGGAGCCAAATTTTTTCGACAACGAATATCTGATCATCGATGAACTCTCCTATCGAATGCGTGAGCCATTGCGTGGAGAAATAATCGTATTTCGTTATCCAAAGGAACCATCTCAGTTTTTCATCAAGCGCGTTGTTGGACTTCCTGGAGAAACCGTGGAGGTGACCGATGGACATGTGGTTGTTTACAACGACGAAAATCCAAATGGAAAAGCGCTTGAAGAAACATCTTATTTATCCGAGTCCGAGTTAACACAGGGAAAAAAGAAAGTAACCCTTGGAGTTGATGAATATTTTGTTCTTGGAGACAATCGCAATGAAAGTCTCGACTCACGCAGTTTCGGTCCGATCCATGCGTCTGATATTACTGGTCGTGTCTGGGTGAGAGGATTGCCGTTGTCGCGTGTAGGAACGTTTGATGTCCCGCAGTATAATTTTTGAAAAAGGCCACGAGGCCTCGAGGATTTCCTTCCGGCCTCTTCTGTATCATATGTTCAAAAGAAATATACAACCTAAAAAAATTGAGGAGAAGCCAAAAGTGGACGGAGCAGGGGAAGTTCCTGTAAAAAAAGGGAAGGCACCTCCTGAGCTATTGCGCGGGTTTCGTGATATTTTGTCTGATGAGCAAGCTCGCTGGACGCTTGTTCGCGATCGTGTTCGCGCGTTGGCAGAAGCGTATAGTTTTGATCGCATCGAGTTGCCGATTTTGGAACGCGCAGATTTGTTTGCTCGTACGCTTGGAAAACAAACGGATGTTGTTGAAAAAGAAATGTACGCGTTTGAAGATCCATCTGGCGATTTGGTTGCCATGCGTCCAGAAGCAACCGCTTCTGTCGCACGCGCATTCGTAAATCACGGAATGTTTAATCTTCCTCAGCCAGTCAAACTTTGGTACGAAGGTCCTATGTTCCGTCACGACCGTCCACAAGCTGGACGTTATCGCCAGTTTCACCAGTTTGGGTTTGAATCGCTTGGAGTTCCAGACGCGATTGTCGACGCACAACTCATTTTGATTGCTTCTCGATTGTTTCGTGATTTTGGCATCGATATCACGATTCAAATAAACTCCATTGGAACACCAGAATCTCGCGCGGCGTATCTCACCGAACTCACCAGTTTTTTCCGTCCACATCGCAACAAGTTGTCCGAAGATGACAAACGTCGATTGCAAAAAAATCCGTTGCGTATTCTTGATAGTAAAGATCCTGCCATTCAAGAAATTCTGAAAGACGCGCCGCAAATTATCGACTGGCTTGATGAAGATTCAAAACAACACTTTACAAAGGTCCTCGAATATCTTGATGAGGTCGAAGTTCCGTATCAGCTCAATCCACATCTTGTTCGCGGGCTCGATTACTACACACGCACGGTGTTTGAAATTTGGGAAGCGGGCGACGAAGGCGAACGTGCACAAAATGCGCTTGGAGGCGGAGGTCGATACGATGGACTCGTTGAATTGATCGGCGGACGTCCAACGCCTGCATGCGGATTTGCTGTTGGGATTGAACGTGTAGTAAAAGCATTAGCCGACCGTAACGTTTCTCCTGAACCACGACCACATGCTCGCATTTTCTTTGCACAATTAGGCGATGCATCACGTCGTGTTGGATTACGGCTGTTCGAAGAATTCCGTATGGTTGGGATTCCCGTTGCAGAAGCGTTTGGAAAAAATGCGCTTAAAGCACAGCTTGAGGTTGCAAATAAACTTGGGGTTGACTATACATTGCTCCTCGGCCAAAAAGAGGTTCTCGACGGCACAATCATCATTCGCGACATGGATTCTGGCGCGCAAGAGATTGTGGACGCCACAAAAATCGTGTCTATTATGCAACGCAAACTGTCCGTTGCCGAAGGAGTAAATCGCCCAAAGCAAGACGTGGTGCAGTAGACAGTTGACGGTTTCTCTTGAGACTGTTACTCTGCAGCCATCTTATTATTAGAAAGGAAGGTGTCAATTTTGTGGTAGATGTAAAACGTCGAAAAGGTGAGAGTTTTGAAGCGCTTTTGCGTCGATTTAGTCGACGTATTCAACAAAGCGGGAATATGCTCGAAGCACGGAAGGGTCGGTTTTATGCAAAACCTCCTAACCAACACAGAAAGCAGGTAAGTGCTTTGCGTCGTTTAGAAATGAAAGACAAACGCGAATATCTCATCAAGGTAGGAAAGTTTGTGGAACCAGAAAAGAAAACGTTCCGAAGATAGGAAAAGTGATAAAGTGATTGAGTGATTGAGGGATTGAGTGATATAGTGATCAAGTCAACACTATGTCACTATGTCACTTTGTCACTCAGTCACTTTTTTATGCTTACAGAACAAATTTCAACGGATCTTAAAGAAGCGATGAAGGCGCAGGATGCTGGACGGTTGTCTACACTGCGTATGCTTAAGTCTGCGCTGAAGAATAAGGAAATTGATTTGATGCA
>CALRHL010000038.1 GCA_943359455.1 Candidatus Uhrbacteria bacterium RIFOXYB12_FULL_58_10 | reverse complement strand
CCTTTTACTTTTAATATCATCAATATGGCAAAAGGCAACCATGCGCAGAAAAAAAACGTAAAGAAGCCCAAGAAAGATAAAAAGAAGTAGCTGTGGGGCTTTTTTTTGATCATCGGGTTTTTACCTCTGAAAAGAATGGTCGCATTGTGGTTGAACGAATCCTTAACCGCACGAGTATTTTTGTTGATGGATTCGATCAGTCGAGTCGGTATATAACAGAAATGTGGAAGCAGGCTCTTCTTCGGGTTCCCTCTGATCACACGGTGAAGCATGTCCTCATTCTTGGTCTCGCCGGTGGCAATGCCGTTCGGTTGGTGCATCGAAAATTTAAGGACGCGCATGTGACGGTTGTTGAGTGGGACCCAGTCATGGTTGATCTTGCAAAAACGCTTCGGTTATTTTCGCGCAAACACATGCCGGAAATCGTTACAGCAGATGCCGTTGAGTTCGTTCAAAAAACACAGCAAACGTTCGACCTCATCATCGTTGATTTATTTCACGGAGAAATTCCAGAACCACGACTTGCATCGGAAGAAATGATTTCGTCACTCTCACACATTTTGAATCCAGATGGATATCTGTTACTGAACCCGTTTAAAAATATTTCTTTGATTCCGGCATTCGACAAGAAATTTTCTCGACAAGATGCGTGGCATTATCGATTTAATGCACTCGCGGTGTATCGACATTTCGGACAGGGTACCGTTGGTGATCCACCACCTGTTGGGTTTGATCATCAAATGCAATCACCAGCCTATCTTGCAGGTGGATGGGAACCAGATGCGACAAATGTTGAGTCGGTCGGGAAGTCTGGATGTGTTGGCAGACGCTGGCATTATGGGCCATTTTGGGTAGAGGCGTACACAACCGACGTTCAGCCTGAGATTGATTATACCGCTCATTCGCGTGTTGTTATTTGGCAGCCAGTCACGAAAAAAAGTCGTCCCGTTGGATGGCATCGATCATGGATTCAGATGAATCCGCAACAGCATGGGTTCGGAGATATTGAAGGAAAGACAGAATATTGGAGTGACTGGACGGACCATGCAAAACGTCACCGGAAGAAATGGTTGAAAGATGAATCGTACGAGATTGTGGAAGTTCCGCTTGAAGAATTTGGGAAAGCCTATCACGCATCAGGAAAGTTACCGTCGATGCGTAAAGATTTTATCAAGTTGCTTATTCGACGTATTAAAACGCATGGTGACGATGTCCATCTGTTTGTCGCTCGTAACAAACAGACAAAACAAATTATTTCAGGACTCGCCGTGTGTGATCTTCCGGACGTTTCTTGTTCTATGCATTTGGTTGCATTCCTTCATCCAAAGTTTGAAAAAACATCCGCGGGTGTTGGTCTCATTGATCACTGGTACAAGCACTGCCAAACAGTCGGAATTCGCTTCCCACACTTTGGCCTCATTTGGGCTCCTGGCGATCCGCGATCCTGGAAAGGTTACTCAAAGTTTAAAAGAAATTTTAATCTGTTCGTCTTGAAATACCCATTACCGTTGATTCGATTCGTGAAACAGAAAAAAAGCTGATATACTGTAAATGTAAAATGTCAAATGTAAAAAGTAAGGAAATCCAACCCTTTTACTTTTTACTTTTTACTTATGATTCGAAAAGCTATCATTCCCGTCGCTGGCATGGGAACACGATTTCTTCCGGCGGCGAAGGCTCAGCCCAAGGAAATGCTTGCGGTTGTTGATAAACCGGTTATTCAGTATATCGTTGAAGAAGCAGTTGCAAGCGGAATTGAAGAAATTATTTTCGTGACCGCGATCGGGAAACGAGCGATTGAAGATCACTTTGATCGTAATTTTGAATTGGAGTATCGATTGGAGCAGAAAAAGAAGATGAAAGAATTGGAAGCGATAAAGGGAATTGGGAAATTGGCGAAATTTGCATTTGTGAGGCAGACGAAACCACTAGGGGATGGTCATGCGGTACTGTCCGCGTTGCCATTCGTGAATCGAGATGAGCCAGTCGCTGTTATGTTTGGGGACGATATCATCGATGGAAAAAAACCCGCGCTCCGTCAGCTTATGGATGTGTACGAAGAATATCGTGATCCTGTTGTTGCTTTGCAGAAAGTTCCACGCAAACAAGTCTCAAGCTATGGAGTAATCGGCGGTAAAAATGTCAAAAAGAATATTTGGGGGATTGAAAAGTTTGTTGAAAAGCCGGCTGTCGCGGACGCCCCGTCGGACTTGATCGCGATCGGGCGGTATATCCTGACACCAGATATCATGTCTTTGCTCGAGACGGTAGAGCCAGGCAAAGATGGAGAAATCCGTCTTGCTGACGCGTTCGACGCATATCTCAAACAATCCCGTGCCTTGTATGGCTGTGTGTTTGAAGGGACACGCTATGATTGTGGGAACAAGCTTGGTTTTTTAAAGGCACAAGTAGAACTCGGAATGAAGCATCCAGAGATTGGGAAGGAGTTACGCAAGTATTTGAGAACAATATCTTAAAGAATATTCCCTGAGCGAGCGGAGCGAGTCGAAGGGCCAGACGAAGCCTTCGACAAGCTCAGGCAGTAATATATGTCATTTTTTCAAAAATCTATCGCTGTACTTGGACTTGCTGCCTTGCTTGTCACTTCTGGCTGTGGTGGACCGACAAAGGCTGAGTTGGAAGCCGCAAAACCGGTGAAGCTAACTATTTGGCGCGTGTTTGATACAAGTGAGTCTTTTGATGCCACCATGGCTGCCTATCAAGCGCTTCATAAAAATGTCTCGTTTGAGTATCGCACCCTTCGTTATGACGAGTATGAGTCAGAACTCCTTCATGCGTTTGCGGAAGGGAAAGGACCAGATATTTTCTCTCTCAACAGCAATTGGATTGGTGAGTACGAATCACTCGCACTCCCGCTGCCAAAGTCTTTGAGTATTCCCTACACCGAAACGCGAGGAACAATAAAAAAAGAAACGATCGTGACGATTAAAGAAGAACCGACGATCACACAAAGGCAGTTGAAGACGGACTATATCGACGCGGTTGCCGACATGGTTATTCGTCCATATCAACCAAATCCAAAACTCGAAGCCGAAGATCGCATTTGGGGTCTCCCTCTTTCGGTTGATACGCTCGCATTGTTTTATAATAAAGATTTACTCAACGCGGCAGGTATTGCTGAGCCACCAAAAACATGGACAACTTTTCAAGAAGATGTTGCAAAGCTCACAACGATTGGTCCGAACGACACAATTGTACAATCGGGTGCCGCGATTGGGTCTTCCACAAATGTTGAACGAGCTTTTGATATTTTGTCGCTTCTCATGATGCAAAACGGAACGAAGATGACTGATGACAATGGCAATCCTAAGTTCGCGAGTCAACTTGAGGATAAGTCTGTTCCAGGAGCCGACGCAACGCGTTTCTACAGTGACTTCGCGAATCCACTCAAATCCGTTTATACATGGAATGCGGATCAACCGTCATCTTTTGAAGCGTTTACAAGCGGTAAAACAGCGATGTTTCTTGGATACTCGTATCACATCTCTCTCATTAAAACACAAGCACCAAAACTCGATTTCGGTATTGCTGTTGCTCCGCAAATCAGTGCAGGACGCACGGTGAATTACGCAAATTTCTGGATTGAGACCGTATCAAAAGCAACAAAGAGTTCAAATTGGGCATGGGATTTTATCCAGTTTGCCGCAAAGGCAGAGCAGGCGAAAACGTATTTAGATGTGACGAAAAAACCAACGGCATTGCGTTCACTTATTACCGAGCAGTTACAAGATGAAGATCTGTCGATATTTGCCACACAATTATTGACAGCAAAGAGTTGGTATAAAGGCGATGATGCAAGTGTTGCCGAGACTGCCATCTTAGAGCTGATTGATGGTACAATTGCAGGAGAAGAGCTAGAGGTCATTATCAGAAATGCACAGAGTAAGGTGGATCAGACGATGTAATTATAAAACCATATTACCTGAGCGAAACGAAGTGAAGTCGAAGGTATTTAGGAGTATGAAAACAGTGGGAAGTAAATTGATTGTTGGAATCTTGATCGCCGCTGGAATCACCGTCGCTGGGTTTGCGTTTGCAGCTGGGTCGAGTATTTGCACTGGGACGACATGTCAGACGAGTGAGGTTGGTCCATTCATGCAAGAAATCAGCAAAGCATGCGGAAACGAAGGGACATGTTCGCTCGCCGATATCACTCAAGTATTCAATAACGTCGGAAACTGGATCCTTGGAATCATAGGCGCACTTGTATTTTTGATGTATATTGTAGGAGGGTTTTATTTTTTATTGTCAGGTGTACCTGGGATGGAGAAGTTTCGAGAGAAAGGAAAGACGGCGATTAAGACGTCGACTGTGGGCCTGATTATCGTGTTTTTTTCCTATGCTGGTCTACATACGCTTAAGTTAGCAGTCACGAGCGGGAACATCACCGATCCTACCGAGACGACGTATGTTACTTGTGGTCCTGGTGAAATAAACAGCAAATTACCATGCGGTTTTAATATGGTATGTGGAAAGGCTGAGAACCTTGGGATATGTGTCACAGAATGTGATGATATGCATCCCGCTCCGTCATCGGAGGAAATTGCTGATGATACTGCCGAGATGTGGGATTGTGTTGATAAAGATACTCTTGGAGTTTCTGGTTGCGAAGCAAATTATTGTCCAGGAGCCGTTGATGTACAATGCTGTAAAATATTCTGAAAATTTATATGAACTTTTTTAAAAAATTAATACTCTCAGGATTTTTTCAGCTTTTTACTGCGTATCCTGTTTTAGCAGCAACAGCGCTTACAAATCCACTTGGACAAACAAGCATTCCTAAAATCATTGGTAACATCGTCAAGGCTCTCCTTGGATTATCAGGCGCACTCGCCCTGTTTGTCTTCGTCTGGTCTGGCGTTCTCATGATCATTGCGGCGGGGAATCCGGAGAAAATTAAGAAGGCAAAAGACTCACTCATTTGGGCTACGATCGGACTTGTGGTAATATTTACGTCATACACTCTTGTGGCCACGCTTATCACGGCGTTATCCACAGGGTCGACATAATTCATTTATTTTTAAATCACACAGTGCGGGGTCAAGGGACCCCGCCTATACACCACACTATGTCTAAAAAAATGCTCGGTTACGTTCTCGGTGGCATGATGGCACTCGCCATTGTTGCTCCATCTATGATGCATGGTAATTTTGCACATGCACAGACTCTAACGGAAAATCAATACTTTGGAGATTCGACAGGAGCTGTTGGTGGAACAGAATTTGCAAATTCTGCAGGTCTTTCAACGGGTGATCTTCCAACGACGATCGCCTCACTCATTCGTGTCGTACTCGGCTTTCTCGGTATCGTTGCGGTCGTGATCATTCTCATCGGTGGATTCAAGTGGATGACCGCTGGTGGAAACGATGAAAAGGTAAAAAGCGCACGCAAGGTGATGGTGTCCGGTATCATCGGACTCGTGATCGTCATTTCCTCCTTCGCAATCGCCCAGTTCATTCTCTCGTCAGTTATTACAGCAACATCCTAGCTCACGTCTCCCCGTCAACTCGACGGGGCGTGACCTCGATCTGCAAAAAGTTTGTCGATCGAGGTTATGAAAGAAATGCTTCTCGCAACAGCTGCAGAATCAGTCACTTCCGGCCTCGGTGTCGCCGGCAGTGCCGCTGGAATGGGCAGTACTGCTGCACCAGTCACAACGATCGTCGGTGGTCTCATCAGCGCGATCCTGGGACTGAGTGGAATCGTTTTCGTTATCATGGTCGTGTACGCAGGTATTCTTTATCTCACTGCACAGGGTGAAGAAGGGAATATCAAGAAAGCAAAAAAGTTGCTTTCTTCCTCGATTATTGGTTTAATAATCATAGTGTCCTCGTATGCGATCGCAACATACGTTTTCGCCGCACTTGCAACTATTACTACTTAATTAAATATCTCATACACATTAATCATCTCTATGAACAAACTTTATTACAAAATTGGAGCTGGTCTCTCGGTGCTTCCGACACTTCTTATCCCTTTGTCAGCACATGCAGTTGCAAACTCCTTGACAGAAGCCGCAACAGATATCACAGCGATTGGTGCCAATGCTGGATTACAAACTGCGAGTGATCTTCCAACGATTATTGGCCGTATCATCAGCGTACTTCTCGGTATTCTTGGTATTGTTTTTGTCGTGTTGGTTGTTTACGCAGGTTTTCTTTATCTCACTTCTCAAGGGGAAGAGGGTAATGTGAAGAAAGCAAAAAAGTTGCTCACACAAGCTGTTATCGGACTCATTATCATTGTTGCCGCATACGCCATTTCCAGTTACGTAATCGCCGCCCTTTCAACAATTACCGCTTAAAAAAAAGAACACTCTCGATTTTGCGAGGGTGTTTTGTTTTAAAAAAAGTGCCCGTGTCTCACGATGATTATTCGCGAGACACGGGTGAGTTTACTTGACCTTGCCGCAGCCTTTCACACCACGGGTTTCGACGCGCTCGTCTGGATGTACCATTCGGTTGCAGACGTACACGTGGTCGATCACGAACGCCTGCCGTCCGATGTCGAACGACGCGATTTGCACCGCGGCGCCGTCAGGGACGTAGAGCGGGAGACCGGACCGGATAGTTGCTGCTGGACATCCGTACACAGGCGTCCCCTTGTCATGGGACTCGGCGAACGGAACTTCAGGTCCGAACGGGATGGGCGTACCATCCTTCATGACACACACCTTCACTGCGGTTGGAAACGCTGTGTTGATGTCTACCACCTTCACACCCGTCCACGGTGCAGGCGGCGGAGAGTATCCACCGACGTTCTCGATCCCCGTTGGCTGGTCCACGTAGTACATGGCCGGCTGGACGCGATAGCTGCTGGTGGTCTCGGACTGCTTGTCGCTGTCGTCGACTGTGGTTTCTACAGACTTCTTTGCTGCATCTTCCACTTCCTTTGCCTTTTTGGCATCGGCAACGGCGGCATCCGCCTTCTTTTGCTTCTCAGCAGCTGTCTCACTTGCCGCTTTGGCAGTTACTTCAGCCCGCGCCCTCTCGTCGAGACCGCGCAACCGGTCGTTGTTGTCTGCACAGTCCGGAATACGATCATCACAACGCATGACTGCCTTATCGATCGCGTCACCGAACTTGTCGGTGCCGACGGCGCTCAGCGCGTCGTAGGCGGCG
>CALRHL010000037.1 GCA_943359455.1 Candidatus Uhrbacteria bacterium RIFOXYB12_FULL_58_10 | reverse complement strand
CATACTTTTCCGGATCACCAGCAACCAAAATAATCGACGGCAAAATTTTCTTCGCCTCCCACGTCGACATCGCCGTTTTCACCCCAAGCTTCTTAGCCTCTCTCGACGCCGCCGCCACAACCGATCTTTCCTTCCGTTTTCCCGTCACCCCTATTGCCTTTCCACGCAAAAAAGGATTCGCCTGCTGCTCCACAGAGGCAAAATACGAGTTCATGTCGATATGCATGAGGATACGATCCACAGGTGATGTCTTGACAAATAATTTGTCTTGAAATTTCTCTTAAAAAGTGTATAATAGAAGCAATATGTTAGACCAAAATCATCTTCAATTGATTGAAGAAGTTGTCGATCCTTTCGAGCAAAAAGCATTGCGACAAATAAAATTATTGGTAATAGAACTCCATCGAAATGGTGGGCTGTCTACTGAGCAGGTCGCCAAGATCATGAGTGCTTAATTTTTTTGATTTTAGTATTTGGCACTTTCCGCCAGAGGCGGATCCGCCTCTGGCGGAAGAATTTTGATCAGTCTGTATATATCTCGATCAAGCGCCATTCAAGGGTGTCTGGATCGAGTTTTAGTTTGAAATAGTTCGTCATGTCAGACACAGAAAAATAAAACACTCGCTTGGTCCCCTCTCGAGCCGTATGAACAAGATTCACGGTTTTGATGTCATACTCCCGCCCATCCCACCGCATCCGCTTCGGAATCACACGATTCTCATGAAACGATACGACGAGGTCGATTGGATCATTGAGGATTTGGTGCATAAATAGGGAAATGAAAGTACCAAATACGAAGCATCAAATCCGAAATTTTGAATTTTGTATTTAGTATTTAGTGCTTAGTATTTATTATTTTTCCCAGCATTCCCTGAAACCATCATATACCGAACAAAAACCGAACACAAGGATCTGTCAAGAAGGTGTGTATGACTTACTCTCCCCGCGCATTGACCATTTTCTGCGATCCATGGTACTTTACGGCCAGAATTTGAGACTAAAGGTTTTAGCGTTTTAACGTTCTAACGTTTGAACGATAAAACGCTAAAACGAGCGCAGCGATAAAACGCTTAGAACATTTCCTATGCCAACAATGAATCAACTTATTCGTAAGGGTCGGACGGTCGAGAAGGTGAAGAGTAAGTCGCCGGCGATGCAGTATTCGCTCGACTCGCTTCACCGCAAGCGAACCATTCTTCCACGAGGGGCTTCTTTTAAGCGTGGTGTGTGCGTGAAAGTTACGACCATGACACCAAAGAAACCAAACTCTGCCATTCGCAAAATTGCGCGCGTGCGTCTTTCTAACGGAACAGAAGTCACCGCGTATATTCCAGGCGAAGGACACAACCTTCAGGAGCACTCGATCGTTATGATTCGCGGAGGTCGCGTGAAAGATCTTCCAGGTGTGCGCTATCACATCGTTCGCGGTGTGTATGACACGCAAGGAGTCGCCAATCGCAAGAAGGGTCGCTCGTTGTACGGACAGAAGAGACCGAAGGCAAAGAAGTAGCGGCAAAGTGACTGAGTGACAAAGTGATCGAGTGATCGAGTCACTACATCACTACATCACTCAATCACTTAATCACTCAATCACTAAACCACCATTCCAACGCAGTACCTCATACGCAGGGGGAAGAAAGCGGTTGGATGGATAAACACATAACTATGCGTGGTAAATCCGCTACACAGCGTCCGGTAACTCCGGACCCAAAATACGGTAATGAAAACGTTGCTCGTTTTACGAATCTTGTCATGCGCGATGGGAAGAAATCAACCGCGATGCGTGTCATTTACGATGCATTTGATATTATTGGCGAGAAGACAAAATTGAATCCAGTCGAAGTTTTTGAAAACGCGCTTAAGAACGTCATGCCAACGCTCGAAGTAAAATCGAAACGTGTGGGTGGAGCCAACTACCAAGTTCCAATGCCGGTGCGTGGTGAGCGCCGCTTTATGCTTGCTGCTCGCTGGATTCTTGTGGCAACGCGCGCGAAGAAAGGCCGCCCAATGGCCATAAAACTTTCTGATGAATTGATTGCTGCCTCTAAAAACGAAGGTGATGCCGTAAAGAAAAAAGCCGACGTCCAGCGCATGGCTGAAGCCAACCGTGCCTTTGCTCATTTTGCGAGATAAATATGCCACGAGAGTATTCTTTAGAAAAAACACGCAACTTTGGAATTATTGCGCACATTGATGCGGGAAAAACAACCGTGTCTGAGCGCGTTTTGTTTTACACAGGCCGCACGCACAAAATTGGAGAAGTGCATGAAGGAGCTGCGGTTATGGACTGGATGGAACAGGAACGCGAACGTGGAATCACAATTACTGCTGCGGCCACAACATGCTTTTGGAAAGACCATCGCATGAATCTTATCGATACTCCTGGACACATCGACTTTACTGTTGAAGTAAAGCGTTCGCTTCGTGTGCTCGATGGCGCGATGGTTATTTTTGATGGTGTTGCTGGTGTCGAACCGCAGTCCGAAACAAACTGGCGCTATGCGGACGACTATAACGTTCCACGTATCTGTTTCATCAACAAGCTCGATCGAACAGGAGCCGATTTCTATAAAGATTTGAAGTCCATCGCCGATCGGCTTACGAAAAAAGCGTACCCACTTCAACTTCCCATTGGAACCGAATCCGACTTTATTGGTATTGTAGATCTTCTTAAAATGAAGGCGTTCTATTATCGAGATGATGAAGGAAAAGTGATCGATGAGCTCCCTATTCCTGAAGACATGATGGCGATTTCACAGGAGTATCACAACAAACTTATTGAAGCGATTAGCGCAACCGATGATGCACTCATGACGAAGTATTTGGGTGGTGAGGAGCCGGGAATTGAGGAATTGAAAGTTGCTTTGCGTAAAGCTACTATTAAAGTAGAAATTATTCCAGTGCTGTGTGGTTCTGCGCTAAAAAATAAAGGTGTGCAGTTCATGCTTGATGCCATTGTCGACTATCTCCCAAGTCCACTCGATATTCCGCCTGTGATTGCCCATAATCCAGACGATCCAACGGAGCTCATCCAACGTCCAGCATCTGACACCGAGCCATTCGCCGCACTCGCGTTCAAAATCGCGGCCGATCCGTTCGTTGGAAAGCTCGCATTTTTCCGTGTGTATTCGGGTTCGGTAAAAGCGGGATCATACGTTTTGAATCCACTCACGGGCGAACGCGAACGCGTCAGTCGTATTGTGCGTCTTCATGCAAACAAACGCGAGGAAGTAGATGAAGTGTTTGCAGGAGAAATCGCGGCGGCGGTGGGGCTGAAATCCACATTTACTGGACACACGCTGTGCGACGAAAATAATCCGGTCATTTTGGAATCCATTGTATTTCCAGAACCCGTTATCTCGATCGCGATTGAACCAAAAACAAAAGTGGACCAGGAAAAAATGGGTATTGCGCTTCAGCGTTTGGCCGAAGAAGATCCAACGTTTCGTGTGCGCACCGACGAGGAAACCAATCAAATTATTATTTCTGGAATGGGAGAATTACATCTCGACATTATTGTTGATCGCATGCGGCGCGAATATAAAGTAGAAGCAAATGTTGGTGCTCCACAAGTTTCGTATCGTGAAACGATTAAGGCGCAAATGGCTGAAGGAGAAGGAAAATATATCAAACAAACGGGTGGACGTGGACAATATGGTCACGCCTGCATTCGTCTTGAAAAAAATGAGCAGGGGAAAGGCTATGAGTTTGAAGAGGAAATTAAAGGTGGTTCTGTTCCACGCGAATTCTGGAATGCGATCGATAAAGGAGCACATGAGGCGGCCGATCGCGGTGTGCTTGCAGGCTATCCAGTGCTCGACGTGAAAGTAACATTAACAGAAGGTTCGTACCACGATGTGGACTCGAACGAAGCTGCTTTCAAAATCGCTGGTTCGATGGCGTTTCAGGACGCGGCAAAAAAAGCCGGTCTTATCTTGCTTGAGCCAATGATGAAGGTTGAAGTCGTGATGCCAGAAGAATACATGGGAACGATCGTCGGAGATTTAAATGCCAAGCGCGGACAAATTCAGGAAATGACCGATCGCTCAAACGCAAAAGTCATCACCGCCTTTGTCCCACTCGCCGAACTGTTCGGCTACGCAACTCAGTTGCGCTCCATCTCGCAAGGTCGTGGTTCCTATTCTATGGAATTCGATCACTACGAAGAAGTTCCAAGCAACGTATCAAAAGAAATTGTCGAGAAGCGCTCAGGAATGAATCGACGCGTTACTTAGTAAATAGTCGTTGGTAGTTAGTAGTTTGTAGTTAAGGAGATTTACTTCTCGCTACAAGCTACTTTTTGTATAAACCCGTATTCTTCCATGTTCAGAAACAGGTTTCCAGTCGACAAATTTGAAATCATTCGAGATAATGCGTGCACCAATAGGGAGTTCGTCGTGGAGCTTTTTTTCGAGTCGACGCATCGTGTAAGGAACTTGGTAGAGGAAGATCACGGTGCGATCGGAGAAATCTGTTTTCCAAAATGACTGAGCAAAGAATCGGGCGTTTGTGAGATGAGCGAGTTTTGCTGAGAGTTGAGATTTTTTGACGAGTCCTGAGTGGATTTCGATTCCGAGTGCGTCAGCAGCACCTGCCTTCGCGGCGGCGATCACGATACGGCCGTCGCCAGAACCGAGATCCGCAACACGGTCGGTACTCGTAATCTGAGCAAGCTTGATCATTCGTTCTACATCCTCCTGCCGAGTCGGAACGTATGGTCCGCCAAAATGCACGAGCGGAAGGAGAAGTTGCACAACCCACCAGAGTCCGAGGATGTTGAGGATGAGGATGAGGATGAGGACGAGGAAAATGGAGAGGAAAATGGTGATATAATCCATACTGAACAATATGATACCAAAAAATATTCTAGAAGCCTATGATATCGGAGAAGTAAAAAGTGTGAGGCCGATTTCGATTGGGTTGATTCATCAGACGTTTAAGGTTCGGGCTCAGAAGGGAGCGTTTGTTTTTCAGCGTCTGCATCCAATTTTGGCATCGGATGCCATTGGCAAAGATTTTTTTGTGGTGACGACATTTTTAAACGATCAAGGATTTCTTGCCCCGAAGTGTGTGTTGTCAAAAAAATTAAAGGTTCTCGTCAAGGATTCTGACGGTCACAAATGGCGAGTGCAGACGTTTTTGACAGGTAAGACATTTACGACGATGCGCGACACGAAGATGGCGAAAGAAGCAGGAGCGATGTTTGGTCAGCTCCATAAAACGTTTTCCTATCTTCGTTACGATTTTAAGTCTGAGAAAATTTTGCACGAGACAGAAAAGATTTTTTTCGCCTTTACGAAGACGGTCAAGAAATATTGGAAGTCACCACTCATGAATGATGTTGCCGCTGAAGTTGCATTTGTTACAGAAGAAATGCATAAAGTTTTACTTCCAAAAAATTTACCGTTGCGCGCGATTCATGGGGACCCAAAAATTTCAAATCTCTTGTTTCGTGCAGACGGAAAAGCATCTGGCGTCGTCGATCTCGACACCTGTAACCGCCGTCCACTTCTTGTTGAAACAGGTGACATGTTCCGTTCCTGGTGCGGCCTTGAAGAAGACAATCCGAACAACGCGTTTCGCTTGGAAATCTTTCGTGCAGGTTGGAAGGGGTATGTTTCGGCGAACGTCCCATCTGCCCGTGAACGCAAACTCGTCCCGCTCTCCGTCGCCACCATCACCCTTGAACTTGCGTCTCGTTTCTTGTCAGATTATTTTTCTGATAACTACTTCGGCTGGGATTCATCCCGTTACAAATCTCGCCGAGCCCACAATCTTGCTCGCGTCCGTGGACAACTTGCGTTGTATCGAGATATTTGGAAAAAAATGGAGATGATGAAAAAGATCGTTGGGTAGGTTGACAGATATCGAAAAAACACCTACGTTAGATAAACCATTTCGGAGAGTTCATGGAGATTGGGCCTTTTATTGGGATCATGGGGATTCAGACATTGGAGGAGGGACGGCGACTTGCGCAGTTTGGTTCTGTGTTTTCAAAACACAGGTACCGTCTTCTTCTTGGAACGTATGCAGATTGGTGGACATTGCATGGGGCGGCTGATCGTGCATTTCTTCCATCGTGTGACGTTCTTTCATCCATGTCTTGTCAGGAGAATGGAGTGGCACACGCCGTTCATTTTACGCCGTCTTGGCAACGCGATCTTGCGGAACAGTTGGGCGGACTGATGGCTGTTTGTCCGAACTTGTCCGTGCTTATCTTGCATGCGGTCTGGCCAAAACGAGATGTGCTCGTGCAGTTTCGTCGTCAGTGGCCGGCGGTCTCGCTCGTGTTGTGGGTGTCAGAAGAATGTTTTCTCGATCTCGCAGACAAAACAACGCGTGTGGCGCACCGCATTGGAGAGTACAGTAAAATTGGAGTTGTCGATTCCGTAATACTCGATCTTGCCGCTGGCAGAGGAGCACGCATCGACGACGCTCGTGCTGTGTTCGTTCTCCAGTTGTTGCGTCAAGCAGGAGTTGAACTTCCCTGTGGAGTTGCTGGAGGTCTGTCGTACGAACTTTTCGACGCGGGACTTCAAAAACTCATGCACACGTTCGATCCACTTTCCCTTGCGGCATCTCACCATCTTCGGACAGGGAATCAGATTGATCCAATCCGCGTCAATCAATTTCTGCGTCGCGCTCTTGTTGCCACAGAACCCCTTTCTGTCCAGACTTAACCCGTCTGGAATTTTTAATACAAAATCACTCCGACGTTTGTCGGAGTGATTTTTGATTCAGAAGTTGAGAAGATCAGTTCAGGCGTAAACAGTGTTACTAGTTCCTGCATGTTTTCTTCGTGTTTCCTGTGAAATGTTATCCGTATAAGGATCCTTTTGAATCGTTGGAAGTGCTAGCTGTCCTCCATCACAGGGAATAGAGTACCACAGAAAGTAAATTTCGTCAAGCGCAAATGGCCTTTTTTATGATATTTGCTCCGATTTCTGCCTCTTTCTTGGTCAGATTCAGCATGGGGGACAGGAACAAGGTTTTCGCGTCCGTCAGTTCCACGACCAGTCCGTTTCGATAGCATTTGAGAGCAATCAGTGGGGCGATTGGGAGGCGAAATTCAATGGCAAGACACATTCCAACCCCTCGGATTTCTTTGACTGTTTTGCGGGTGGTCAGATCTGAAAGCATGGAAAGAAGATATGCACCAACTTCGGCTGCGTTTTCGTGCAGACGGTCCCGAACGATTATCTCAACATTTTTTTCAACCGCCGCAAGGTCTTGAAGCGCCCAGCCGAACGTTGGGTGTGCGGACATTCCCTTCGATTTTTGAAAAACGGTTTCGGTCACCATGGTTGCGGCCATGGTCGCATATCCACCGGTAAATGATTTTCCTAAAGT
>CALRHL010000036.1 GCA_943359455.1 Candidatus Uhrbacteria bacterium RIFOXYB12_FULL_58_10 | reverse complement strand
GCATAGTGATAAACCTTATAACCACCGACAGGTAAGGTAGCCGTCCAATCCAAAAACTGTTTCCACATCTGTTCCTCGTCTTCAGGTTTTTCGGCAAGAAAAGATAGGTAAGTTCCTTTATTCCCTGGGCGACCAACGGGAGTCGAAGGGCTTTCGACGATCCAGAACCCAAACAGATACTGCACATCCAATAATGGATCCCCTTCAATATCAAAATAAATCTTAAGTGGTGCATCCGGAATCTTGGGTCGTGACAGCCACCGAAGCTCCCCAGTCAGAAGCGACTGTGCCTGCAACATAATGCGCTCAAGTTCTTTTGCAGAACAATACGGAATCTTCGGCAACACAGAAATATCCATCCCCGCCGCATCCGAAACGGTCCGGATCCCCTCCGCACGCAATGCTGGATGCGATCGAGCATCCAAATCGTAAATCAGGGCAATATCACTCGCTTCCTCTGCCGCTCGAACACACTCCGAAAACCACGGTGACCGCTTACACTTGCTTGCAAGCCGTAACGCAGGTTTCTTTCCTCGAATAATTTCTACAATTTCCTTCACTTTCCGCTGTGTTTTTTCTCGATGAAAATCAGTCGGTTTCAGGATGATTCGTTCATGATCTACGTTAATGATTGCTGTCTCGCTCGGAAATTTCCCCTGAATTTTTTTCAAAATCTGCGCATAAAACGTCATCTGAAGTTCCTGCTCCTTGTGGATAGAATGCGACGACTTGATATCCACAGGAATGTAGTAGTGCGACCCAAGTTTAGATTTTCCCTTTCGTTTTTCAAGCAAATCGGGCCTTCCACGCCATATGACCCCATCAAACTCCGCTTCGATCGTCCCCTGATAGATAAGTTCCACCCCCTCATTCATGAGTTGCAAAGTGATGTCAAGTGCCTTCTTCCAATTTTTGGTACTGACGCATGACAACTTTAATCCCTTCACATATTCCTCCTCATGAACCACCCCTTGATTAAGAAGTTTCTGCGCCAACTCCGGAATTTCACCCTTTTTCGATTGATCTCCAAACCGGTCATACCAAATCCAATGCGGACAGGTGGCATATTGATAGAAAAGGGATGGGGAAATTATTACCTGCATATTTCTTTACGGCTCAATCGCTCCTGTCTCAGGAGTTGCGTCTGATCGAGCGGCAAAGCTCATGAGAACAATGTGATCTTGTGAGTCTGTGACAGGAACTTTTTTCGCATTCGTCACCATTGCATAATACACCGCATGATCACTGAGTGGCGCGGACAAGGAAATCTCCAAATGTTCAGCTCCGGGTGCAGAAAGAAGCGGTGACGTCCCAATGATCTCCCCCGGAACCCCCTCATCATCGGCATGAATCTCTACATAGCCAGGTTCATCGATCAAAACAAACCCAACAGACACAATCAACGCTCCACTCATCTGATCCTCCACATACACCGCATTCCCTTCTTGCTTCATCTCCAGAAACGTCTCCACCCGCACATCCGGCAAAATCGTTTCTTCCACCGCTGTTTGCTCACCCCAAGGCGAAGTTAAAATAATCGCAACAACAATCACAGAAGCGAGACAAATAAACACAATCGCCATCGCAAAGATTTTCTTCATAAAATTCCCATCCCCAACTACTAACTACTAATCCCCAACTACTTACTCACCCTATCTTCCCTCTTAAACGTCACTTTCATCTGTGGCACATACTTATTCTCAAACTGGTCTCTCAACTCAACCGACTCATTTTTCATAATCAAATTCATCGCCAAGTCACTCATCAATTCCTCATCCGCCTTAATCTCCGCATCCAAATCATCCAACTTGCGCGCATCATCCGGCATCGACTCTTTCACCTGATTCTCAATTGTCTTTTTCTCATTCTTAAGCGTCCCCATCTCATCAACGAGCTCCCCATACCGACTATTATGCGTCAGTTCATCTTTTATCACCTGTTTCAATTTCTTCCGTTCATCCTTTTTTTCCTGAAGCTCTTTATGAAGTTCCTGAAGGCGAGAGAGGGACATAGGGTGTAAGTAAAAGGTAAAATGTAAAAAGTCAAAAAATAAGAGTTATCTAAATTCTTGCAAATGATACCACCTCAAGCCCTCTTGCCAAAACTTCCTAGGGTGTGTACAATCCTCGAGAAATCAATTTTATGCAAAAATCTTGCGTTGTTACAGGCAAAAAGACATCAACGGGCAATAATGTTTCTCACTCAAATGTGAAGACAAAACGCCGGTTGTATGTGAACCTCACAAAACGCCGACTGGTGAATCCAGCAACCGGTCGTGTTGTGTCAGTAAACATTTCCGCTCGCGGAATGCGCACACTCAAAAAATGGCAGACCGAAGGAAAAAAATATGACCTTGTAAAAATGGCGGCATAGCTAAAACCCCTCCAACATCTGTTGGAGGGGTTTTTGAATCTCTGTACAATTTACATCAATGCATCTTTGCAAGCCTTGGCAACGCGGAACTTTACCACGGTTTTGGCTGGAATCTGGATCGATTCGCCTGTGGCTGGGTTGCGACCCATGCGAGCGGCACGGGCTACTTTTACGAGCTTTCCGAAGCCTGGGAGTACGAATTCGCCTGCACCTTTCACCTGCTTGTAGGCAAGTTCGGTGAGCTTATCCATAAACATTGCGACGTCCTTCTTTGCCATTGCTGTTGACTCAGCGAGTTCTGCCAACATTTGGCTCTTCGACATTTTTGCCATAAAGAGGTAATTAGTCCCGACCGTCTAAACAACGGCCTGTGGAAAACTTAGGATTTACTGGGTTATCGTAACATACTGTCAAACTTTTGGCTAGATTCATGAGGATACAGCTGCTCGTTTTGAAAACCAAGCTCGTGCTTTGTCAAGGTCTTGTGTAATCAACATTCTCATCTGTTCGTCTCCTTCCCATGGAACAAGATCACGGGCTTTTTCAAGTAATCGAACGGAAAGGAACTTTCCCGTAAGGTCCTTACACACATCAAGAAGATGAACTTCTAGTTTTAAATTAATCCCAGTCCGCCCATCATTTACACACACAACCGATGGGAAATTTTGTCCTTCAAAAATCGTCTCACCTGTATACACTCCAAGCGCGGGGATAATCACCCCGTGTTCAACCGCAATATTAGCCGTTGGACACCCAAGGCTCGTAGCAATTCCTTCACCACGTTCCACGCGGCCAGTGAGAAGAAGGGGAACCATAAGAGAGGATTTAGGGATTAGAATCTAGGATTTAGATCTTCCGAAGCTATTCTTTGAACCTCCTGTTCCGTAAACAGCATGACTGCTCCCACCACTGCCATTGGCGGAACAAATAAATTCACAACCGGGATTCCAAGACCGAGAAAAACAGCGGATCCAAATCCTAGAACAAGTCCTTTGTGAGACAAACACCACTTTCGGCGTTCCTCAAATGTCCATCCGTGAAAATCAAAGGAGAAATCGAGGAAATCGAGGGCGAGGAAGAATGCCGTTGCAATGTATCCGAGAGTTACAAATGCAATCGGACCAAAAACACCCGGCACAACATATAGAATAATGAGTCCTGCCTGGATAAGCAAGTACCACCAAAGCTTCTTTGCTCCGTGTTTCACGGACGGCCAAACATGGCTCCACCAAGGATGTTCTTCTACTTCACCACCTAATGCACGTGTTGTTTGTTGGGCGAGTGTGTCATAAAACGGAGCGGATATGATGGAACCGAAAAAAACAAACAGAGCAGAACCGATAAACAATATCGCACCGATTAAGGCAACGATAATCATGACGACGAGCACGACTTGCCACCAGTTAGAAGGGTCTGTTGAAGCGAACGTTCCACGTAGTGCCCATGCGGCCCCTGCAATGAACAGGACGAATAATAACGCGTTCACGAGAACAGGAGCGACGAGAAGTGACCAAGAAGACCGCATCTTTAAAAGCTGTCTCCCTCCTTTCAAAACGTACGAAAACCCTGCGCGAATTCCTTTCACGTCTGTCCAACCTGTGCGAAATTCATGAACGGCGGGGTGTATGCGAAACATAGGCAATCGCGTTTTCTAATATCGGAATCATATCTGGATACGTTGATGCGTTCATCACCTCTTTGACAGAAACCCACTTTGCCTCATACGCATGCTGGGCCGGATCTGGATACAACTCAGCGTTGGCTATCGTTTCAAACAAAAAGTAATGAATATCTTTGTGCACAAGGGAACCTTTTTTTGCAAACCGATCACGAAACCAGATGTCGATTTTTCCAAGTGGCTCAAGCAGACGAATCTGGGCAAGACCTAATTCCTCGAGTGTTTCCCGTGCAGCCGCTTCTTCTAGCGATTCGCCATTTTCCACATGACCCTTTGGAAAGGTCCATTTTCCATAAGAATCAAGCATGAGGGCAAACTGAACCTGTCCATCGACACGACGGAAGACAATTCCTCCTGAAGAAACTTCACGTTCAACAGAACGTGGTTTACTGCGCGAGGAGGAGCTCGATGGCTTTTTCTTTTTGAGGGTCATGATTTGCGAGGGCCTCTTCACGCGTAAAGTCAACGATCACATCAGGAGTGATCCCTGTTTCGTTAATACTACGACCATTTGGTGTGTACCATTCTGCAATGGTAATTTTAACAGCTGATCCATCTTCAAGCTCGCGATAATCCTGCACCGATCCTTTTCCAAATGTTTGCGTTCCAACAACCGTTGCAAATTTATAGTCTTGAAGCGCACCTGCAACAATTTCTGATGCGGATGCGCTTCCCCCATTCACAAGAACGACCGTTGGAATCCCTTGCAACCGAGGGGCAGAAACTCCAGAAAATGACTTTGCATCGTCCTGTTCTTTCTCCACGACAACGGTTTCATATCCAACCCATGCCGAGGCCACGTCTATCGCCGCTGTTAACAGTCCTCCCGGATCGCCTCGTAAATCAAGAATGATCCGCGTGGCACCTTTACTCAAAATATCGTTGATCGCATTATTAAATAACTCCGTCGTATCATCGTTGAATGTAAAAATCGAAATTAACGCGATTCCTTGTTCGTCAACCGACCATTTCACCGAGTCGATCGTGATCGTGTCGCGAACAATGGAAACTTCGGTCAATACATCATCCCCTTCATGCACAACCGACAACACAACGGTTGTCCCTTTTTCCCCACGGATGAGACTCACGGCTTTTTCAACAGAAATTCCATACGTCTCGACCGTATCGATCATCACAATCGCGTCCCCTGCACGAATCCCGGCAGTTTCAGCTGGAGATCCTGCCAAGGGAGAGACAACAACAAGTTGCTCCTCTTTCATTCCAATTTCAGCACCAATCCCACTAAACGAGCCAGATAGCATGCTTTGAAAATCTGCCGCTGCCTCTGGATCGAAATAGGTTGTGTACGGATCGCCAGCCGCCGCAACCATCCCTTCGATGGCTCCGTAAAATAATTCTTTGTCGGAAACAGGTTGTTGATAATATTTTTCCTTCACCAAATTCCACACATCCCAAAACTGCCCAAACTCAACGTTGTCTGCGAGCGTTTCGGAAACTTCATCTTGATTGAGCACAAGACCTTCTCCTCTGGGAACAGCTGCCCGTACTCCTTGCTCCTTTCCTAAAAACCATCCACTTGAAAAAGCGAATCCTATAAACACGATAAGGAAAAGAATAATGACGGCGCGTGGCTTGCGACGTGTCTCCGAAAATGTTCCATGATGCATAATGGAGATAGGATACCTCATTATATGCTATCATGGCAAAAGTATGTCCAAACGTCTCCGTCGATTCATTTTTCTTGCCTTTTCCATCGTTTTTTTAATACTTGCACCACTCATCGTTTTGTACACGGCTGGATACCGCTATAATTTTGGAACCGGTTCTATCGTGCAGACAGGGGTGCTCTCCCTTACATCGATGCCAAAATCAGCTCGTGTATCCTTAGATGGAAAACTGTTAGGATCAACCACTCCCACTGTTTTTAAAAATATCTTCCCAGGAGAACACACGATTCGGCTTGAAAAAGACGGTTATACCTCTTGGGAAAAGCATCTCACGGTTGAGAGTCGCCAAACAACGTTTGTGGAAAACGCCGTCCTATTTTTACATGAAACTCCAACGCTCATTCGTGAAACAACACTCACCGCGGTAAATGTTAATCCAACGCGTTCAAAAGCGGTCTATACGATCACACAAGGACAATGGGCGGAAATATGGGTGCATAATCTGATGATCGGAACTGAATCACTCGTTAGTCGCCTCCCCATCAAGACGAACACACAAATACAATTCCACTGGTTAAACAACGACACGATTCTCTCGATTGAGGCGACGAATGAGGAAAAATTAACGAGTACACAGATCGATGTGACGACAAATGCCCCTGTTGACTGGGAATCGGATTCAAATATTGTTCTGACAAAACGAATAGACGATGTCGTTGTCTCGCGAAAACAAAACGAGACAGATACGATTCTCGCGTATCTTCCCTACGGAGATTATCAACTGCTCGAAACAGCTGTTGATGTTATTTTTCTCAAAGAAAAAAACAATGATCGCATCGTCCTTGTTCGTTCTTTGGGTGGTGATCAACCCATTTTACTTAATACCCATGCAACATCGTGGCAATGGGAACCTTCTGGAACTCGATTGTTGTATAGCGACGGATTTGATTTGCACGTATTTGATGCGCGTTCACAAACAGATGAAACGCTCACCCGTCTTTCGTATGCGATCACCAACGTTTCCTGGATTCCTGGACTTCCTGTCGTTCTCTATGCGCAAAACGACGCCATTTATGCGATCGAGTTTGATCATCGAGACTATCGCATCGTGACGGAAGTTGTGTCTGGAACAAATATCCAATCCTTCACAACTAATTCAGCTGGTAACACCCTTTACTTTTTCGGCACGGTTGGAGATAAAACAGGATTATTTTCTAGACGACTAGAGAAATGAACGACCTCACCGCGCCGAAGGCTCGTTTACAACTCCACAAAACTATTATCTCCCACGATTAACCGATGAGCAGTTTTTGGGTGTGTGCGACGAGCGTCGACGAGGGTGGCGTTGAGGCCAATGAGGCTGTTACAAATGCGTTCGGTTGTATCGATCGTGGCGCCTGAAAAAACAACGGAGTGTTCGAGTTCGGAGTTTATGACCTTCACATCATTTCCAATCGATGTGTATGGTCCAATGTAGGAAGCAGAGATCAGACAGTTTTCGCCAATGGTGACAGGACCACGCACAAGAGAATCAGCCGTGACGCGTGTCCCTTTTCCGATCGAAACTTCGCCTTGAATTTGAGCGCCTTCCTCAATCGTTCCTTCAATGACAAACTGGTCTGTTGCAAGACAATCAAGCACAAGCGCATTTCCCTCAACGAGTGCGTCTGGTGTTCCTGTATCTTTCCACCAACCAGTAATCTCTTCCCAACCAACTTTTTTTCCTTGTTCGATGTACCACGTGTTGATATCTGAAATTTCGTACTCGCCACGCGATGATGGGTTGATTTGTGAAAACGCGTCGAAATAATCTTCGTTGTACAAATAAATTCCTGTGACAGCAAAACTGGATGGAGGCTCGCATGGTTTTTCTAAAATGCGTTTGAGTGTTCCATCTGCATTAAATTCTGGAACACCAAAACGCTGTGGATCTTTCACATGAGAAAACGCAAGCATGCAATCGAGTCCTTCATTTGTGAATCGATCAACAAATGTGTTGATCGAACCAAGAATGATGTTATCCCCGAGAAAAAACAAAAACTTGTGACCGCGTAGCTGTGATTCAGCATTTGCCACAACATGTGCCACTCCTTTTGCTCCACCGGTCTGTTCGAGGTAGCTGATCGAAGCATTCCAGATGGACCCATCTCCAAACACGGTACGCATGCTTTCCACCTCACCTGGATTCACATTAATAATAATGTCCGTTATCCCCGCGGCCACAATCTTATCAATGACATGCCAAAGCATCGGCTTACCTGCAAGCGGAATAAGGTGTTTGTTCGTTGTCCATGTAATCGGACGAAGACGCGTCGCGTGACCCCCCGCAGCAATGAGTGCTTTCATAATGAGTGAAATCTACGTCGA
>CALRHL010000035.1 GCA_943359455.1 Candidatus Uhrbacteria bacterium RIFOXYB12_FULL_58_10 | reverse complement strand
CATGAACGCGCCATGCAAAAGAGAATTTTCGATCTCCTCCAAGTGAGTGAAGAGGAACAGCAGTTGCGTTTCGGACACATGCTCGAAGCGTTTACGTTTGGAGCCCCTCCGCACGGAGGATTTGCCCCAGGAATCGATCGCATTGTCATGCTCATGGCAGGCGAACCAAACATTCGCGAAGTAATTGCGTATCCAAAAACAGGTGATGCTCGCGACCCAATGATGGGCGCACCATCATCACTTCCAGAAAAAGCATTGCGCGAGGTCCACATCTCCTCTCGGCCTTAAGCCTAATGCCTTAAGCCTCCCGACCTAGGTTTCCCCTCAGTCTATGCCCTTCGAAGTCCAACTCGATCAATACAGTGGTCCGCTTCAACTTCTACTCGATCTCATCGAGCAGGAGAAGCTTCCGATTACGGATGTTTCGCTTGCGAAGGTGACAGAAGGATATTTGAAACACATCAATGAGAATGATGTTCCTGCGGAAGAACTTGCAGATTTTTTGATCGTGGCGACAAAATTGCTTCTCATAAAATCACATGCGATATTACCGCAGTTGCAATTGGATGAAGATGATGGAAGAGATCTGACAGATCAGTTGCGCATGTACAAGCAGTTTGTAGATGCATCGAAAATAATCGAGTCGATGTATGGTGCAGGACAAGTGATGTTTGAGCGGGAGAAACCAGTTCTTGTCCGCGAGCGCACGTTTTTGCCACCGAAGTCCGTAACCACCTCCATACTTCAGGAGGCATTTCAGTCTGTCCTGAAGCGACTCGAACCATTTTTTGCTCTACGTCAAACATCTCTCGAACGCGTTGTGTCTGTACAGGAACGTATGCGACAGCTTCAGGAAGTGATCGTCGATCGATCAAAACTTCTCTTCCATGAAATGCTTGGAGGAGGACAATCGAAAGTGGAAGTTGTTGTCAGTTTCCTCGCTTTGCTAGAACTCATGAAGCAACGCGTGGTTAAAGCCGTCCAAGGAGGGTCGTTTCATGATATTATGATCACGCGTGTGGAATAATAGGATGACGAATGAACGAATCGTACGAAATAGCGAAATACGAATGATATGTTGACGACGACTGTTGAATCTATCTTGTTTGCTTCGGCGAAGCCAGTAAGTGTTTTGATGTTGAAGAAAATTTTGGATGTGTCGGATGAGGTGTTGCAAGAAGCGATTGTTGACGTAAAGGTACGGTTTAATACGGAAGCATCAGGGATTCACCTTGTAGAGCATGAAGGGAAGTTACAGTTTGTGACGAACGCTTCGCAAAGTCATGTGGTGGCAGACCTTCAAAAAGAAGAGGTTGCTGGCGAACTCACACGACCATCGGTTGAAACCCTTACGATTATTGCCTATCGTGGCCCGATCACAAAACCGGAAATTGAACAGATTCGTGGGGTGAACTGCTCTCTCATTTTACGCAATCTCCTCGTTCGCGGTCTCATTGATGAAAAGGACGATTTGGAGCGATTGCAACCGGTTTATACTGTTTCTGTTGACTTTGTGCGCCATCTTGGACTCCATCATATTTCTGAATTGCCAGATTTTACTTCTTTGAATCAAAACGAAAAAATCACCGAATTGATCGAGTCATTAAATGAAACCCCCGTGTGATTTTACGACTGTTGAGCCAACTGATTCTCGCGACGACTCTCTTACAAGTGTATCCAACGGATGCGGGGATGGTTGAACGTTATGCGACTTTGCCTTCCGCAGAAGTTCGTCAGATTGGCGCGGAACAAATATTTAGTCTCATGAATCGGACATTACCTGTTGCGCTTATTGCAGATCGTTCTCCAAAAAAAATTGAACCAAATAGCATTGGAGTTGTGACATCTGCCAGGAGCGCCATTGTCGTTGATCGTTCAACTGGAGCGGTGCTTTATGAAAAAAATAGCACCGAACCGCGTTCGATCGGAAGCATTACAAAACTCATGACCGCGTTTGTGTTTCTAAAAGGGAATCCAAATCTGGATGTCGCCGCCGCATTAGAAGGCGAAGATGTGCGTACAGGTGGAATGCAACATATCTCCGTTGGAGACATGGTTACTGTGCGTAATTTATTGCAATCAAGTCTCGTGGGTTCTGATAATTCAGCGACCGCCGCGCTCGTTCGATTGTCTGGAATGTCACAGGGAGATTTTGTCGCACGCATGAATGAAGTTGCTGCAGAAATCGGAATGACATCAACAACCTTTCTCGACCCAACAGGATTGTCGTCCGATAACCGATCCGTTGCTCCAGATGTGGTGCGATTAATTGACGAGACGTTAAAAGTTGACGCGATCCGAGAAGCAACACAGTTGCAAGTAACAACGTTTACTGGGACATCTGGACGCGTCTATTCTATTGCGAGTACAGATGAATTGTTAGGAACGTATTTGAACCAGACCCCATATAAAATTGTCGGCGGGAAAACGGGATTTTTACCTGAAGCAGGATATTGTCTTGGATCGCTCATCTCAGAGAATAATGGACATGAGATTATCGTCGTTGTTCTTGGTTCCGAGACAAAAGACGGACGATTTCAAGATGTAAAAGCGCTTGCCGCATGGGCCTACAAGGTATTTGATTGGCCAGATGAAGAAGGTAAAATTTGACCTTTTACCTTTTACATTTTACTTATCCTTATGCAACAAGAACTCATCGTCATGCTGTTGTCTGCGCTTCCCGTAACGGAAATGCGCGCGGCGTTGCCGTTGGCACTGACGACGTTTCAGCTTGCGCCAGCGACGGCAATTTTTTGGTGCGTGCTCGGTAATATTCTCCCGATCATTTTTTTATTACCCGTGTTGCCGAAGTTGATTTCTTGGATGCAACATTCAGGACCAAAATCCATTCAGAGATTGATCACGCGATATCTTGCATATCTCAAATCAAAACACACACAGTCATTTGAAAAAATTGGTGCCGCATCTCTTGGTGCGGTGACGTTATTGCCACTTCCGGGAGCAGGAGTTTGGACTGGTTGCGTGCTGGCCGTTCTCTTCCAGATCCGCATGCGATACAGCATCCCCGCCCTTGTGCTTGGTGTCTTTGTTGAAGCGGTGATCATTTTTTTGATCGTAGAAGGAACCCTTGGAGCGTTAAGCTGGATTTTGTGAAGGTCGCTATTGATGGGACAACCATGCGTGCGCGGGATGGTGGGCCTGGTGCTGGGATTGAACAGTATACACGGGAGATTTCTGCCGCATTAGTAGATTTGGGAGGTGAAACGGTGCAGGTTGTGATGCCAATCGGTCATGTCCCAATTCTGTCACGACATCTTTCTGTTCCGTTACAGGCTCTCATGCTCGGTGCGGATGTGTTGTTCTGTCCATCTGGCCACATTCCTCTTGGTTGGTTTGGTCGAGCAGTGATTGTTGTCCACGACCTGGCAATACACGAGCACCCGGAATGGTTTCCTTCTGGACCGTCGTTTTTAGATACACGTTCCATTCATCGCGCAGAAAAAATAATCGCGATATCCGAAGCGACCAAGGAACAAATCCTCCGTCTGTTTCCAGATGTCCACGCAGATATAACCGTGATCTACCCAGGTACCATCTTGACGCATATGCATCAAGATGGTTCCACTGTTGCGGAGTCTCCGGTGGAATCGACGGGACAAAGAGAAGTCGTTCAGGATTTTGTTTTGTTCGTCGGGACGCTTGAGCCACGCAAGAATCTTGAAAATGCCATCGCTGCATTTGACCGTTTTTTGCGTATGGATCCAGAACGAGCTGTTACCACTCGGTTTGTACTTGCGGGAAAGCTTGGCTGGAAGTCTGAATCCATCGTGGAAGCTGTCACACAAACGAACGACGCGTGGCGGAAAAAGGCAGGTGAGGATGTGGTACACATGCTCGGATATGTGAACGACACCGAAAAGGAATCGTTGTATGCTCAGGCCGCTTGCTTGCTGTTCCCGTCCTGGTACGAAGGGTTTGGTCTGCCTGTTCTTGAGGCGATGGCTGCGGGGATGCCGGTGATAACCTCAAATCGTGGAGCACTTCCTGAGGTTGGTGGTGATGCAGTTATGTATGTCGAACCAGACGATATCGAGCAGATGGCGCTTGCTCTTGCGCAGTGCGTGATGATGCCAGAGGCGATGGCAGAGATGGTTGAAGCCGCAAAAAAACGCGTAAATCAGTTTACCTGGGAGAGATGCGCGAAGGAATCACTCGCTATAATTTTGTCTGGAGATAGGCAATGAGGACGATTTGGGCAAGGAGGGCGTAGTACAGCGGGACTTCTCCTTTGCGTTTCACGAAAAAATCATGAAAATAGAAATGCATGATGTTGAACCAGCGCAAGAGAGGTGTTTTGGTGACTTCGTATAGACCTACAATGAAATCAGGAAGCACACCGCCGATGATCCCCCAAGTAAACGTGCGCATGGAGTCGATGTCTCGGGTATTGGCGAGAAGAAGAACGAAAAAAAGTGCGATGATCGCATCAACGGCGACGTACGCGACCGCTTGTTTCTGTCGTCGTTTATGAACACGGAAGTTGTCAGAGATCCCCGTGTCGCCGTGCGGGATCATGTCGATGAGGAAGTGCGAAATGAAACCGAAAACAAATGCGAGGACAGGGTTTCCGAACGCTTTTCCGATCACTGCGCCAAGAGTCGCGTGGGTAGTAAGGGTCATATTCGATCGAAAGTATAGCATTTTGTTCTGAAAAACAAAAGAGACTATCTTTCAATAGTCTCTTTTGGTTGCGGGGGTCGGATTTGAACCGACGACCTCCAGGTTATGCTATTCCCACTTCGGCTTTCGCCGCATCCGATGGTCGGAGTTCGTGGTCTGGACTTTCTCTTCACCCTCCGCCTGGCGGATCGGGTGCCTGCCATTAAGTCTCTACACCTTCCATGCATCCTACGTGGTGCATGGCTTGGCTCGGGATTACCACCGCTTCAGGAGGCTTCCCCGAATTTGACAGATTATACGTCGCGATTTTCACCGCGCGCGGCCCATTGCGTTATTAATTCCCATGCGTCTCGGTATGAAGCGGAAATCGGTTTCCGTTGACGCTTGTTTGATTCAACCATATGAATCACGCTTGCAAAACCTACAAAAACCTTGAATGGAAACACATAAAATATATCTCCTTCTGGTATGTAGCTAAGTGCGAAGTCAAAATCTCCAGGATGATAAGCTTCTCGCTTCATGACACGACGATTCGTCTTTGTTCGACGATTATCGATGATGTAATTTGAAGAAGCGTTATCGATCCAAGCGCATTTCACTTGCACCTTTACAAGAACACCACTTAAGTCAAAGACAAGGTCGTATGGAAGACGATCACCGACAGGTCGGAGAACTCCCCATCCGTTTTTTAGAGCTTGCAGAGTCACTGCTTGCTCTGCCAAGTCACCTTTTTGTTTGGTGTCCATGATTGCAATGAATTAATGTGCAGTCGAGCCTGGCGAGCTGCCTGGCTGCTCTACCCCGCGCAGTGAGTCCGTCAAGGACCGGCGCACTACGCGAGACAGAACTGACTATGAGACATTCTAAAATTGATGAGATGTCGTTGAGCGACGAGAACCAGACGGAAGCGTATACGGATATACGCTGGAGGAGGACCACAGACGCGAAGCGACAGATCGCGATTTTTAAAGGTCGAATCTGGTAGCTGGGGGCGGAATCGAACCGCCGACCTAAGGCTTATGAGTCCTTCGCTCTAACCAACTGAGCTACCCAGCCTCGATACTGTCGGATGATACCCTTGAAGACGATTTTTTGCAAGGGTTCTTTGTTAGTGGCTCGCCATGCACTTTACATAGTGCATGGTGCTGAGAGAGGGAATCGAACCCTCACATGGTTGCCCATACAGGATTTTGAGTCCTGCGCGTCTACCAATTCCGCCATCCCAGCATGGTCGAAATATTAGCAGTTGCAAGTGACATTGTCCAGATAGCAATGATCGGATATAATACTTTCGTTCTATGGCGCATATTGTTTCTGTCGTGAACCAGAAGGGCGGGGTTGGTAAAACGACCACGACTCTCAATTTGGCTGCGTACTTGGCGGAGCTTGGGAAGTTTGTTTTGGTTGTGGATTTGGATCCACAGGCGAATGCGACTTCTGGTCTTGGAATCGCGCATGCGGAATTGCCGCACGGGATTTATGAAGGAATGATTGGAGAGCGTGGAATGCGTGACATTGTATTTCCAACGGCGCATCAAGGATTGAAAGTGATTCCGGCCACACAAGCTCTTGCGGGAGCGACGGTTGAATTTGTGAATGCCGACGAGCGAGAGCATTTTTTGCGCAAGGCACTTTTGGAAATTCGAAATGACTACGATTATATTCTCATCGATAACCCGCCATCGCTTGGAATGCTTACGATCAACGGACTCGTTGCCGCCGATTCTGTCCTCATTCCAGTCCAAGCTGAATACTACGCACTCGAAGGGCTCGGCCAGCTCATGAACACCGTCAACCTGATTAAAGAAAATCTGAAACCAGAACTCACAATCATGGGCGCAGTTATCACCATGTTCGACTCACGCACACGATTATCACAAGAAGTTTTAGAAGAATTGTATCGTTATTTTCCGGACAAGATTTTTCGCTCGGTGATTCCACGTTCTGTTCGACTCGCCGAAGCGCCGTCATTCGGAAAAACAATTCTCGGCTACGACCCGTCGTCAAAAGCTGCTAAGGCATACGAGAGGTTAGCGAGGGAGTTTGTGATGAGGGAAGAAGGTAATCTTTAAAACTAAGTAAAATGTAAAATGTAAAAAGTTTGGAATTCCTTCCTTTTTACCTTTTACCTTTTACGTTCTCGTATTTCTATGAAACCAGCACTAGGGAGAGGACTAGGCTCACTTATTCCAAACGCTCCTCGGCCGACGATGACCGAGCAGGTAATTCCTTCGGCACGGAAGGAAATTTTGGATATTGATGTTCACGATATCAAAGAAAATCCGCATCAGCCGCGATCATTTTTTTCGCCAGCGGATCTGGAAGATTTGATTGCATCGATCAAGGAACATGGAATCATGCAACCGCTTATTGTGACGAAAAAAGGGAGTGGGTATGAATTGATTGCGGGAGAGCGACGTTTGCGAGCATCAAAAGCGCTTGGATTGAAAACCGTTCCCGCGATTGTGCGTGAAGCGTCCGAGCAACAAAAACTTGAGCTTGCGCTTATTGAAAATATTCAACGTCAAGATTTGAACGCGGTGGAAGAAGCGATCGCGTATAAAGCACTCGTGGATGAGTTTGCTCTCACACAAGATGCGGTCGCAACGCGTGTGGGAAAAAGTCGCAGTGCGGTTGCGAATATTATTCGTCTTCTCGATCTACCAGATGACGTTTTATCTTCCCTTCGTGAAGGAAAAATTTCAAAATCTCACGCACGCACATTGCTCGCTGAATCCGATCCGTCACGACGCCGACAGCTCTTTGAGCAAATGTTGAATGGAGGAATGACCGTCCGAGAAGTCGAAGCCCGAGTCAGCAACCAATCCCGAGCGACGAGCCACGAGTCCCGAACCCCCAAAAAAGATCCCAACATCCTTGCCCACGAAAACCGTCTCCGCGAAATTCTTGGCACCAAAGTTGAGATCAAGGAAAAATCCGGCAAAGGCCAGATCGTCCTGTCGTTCTATTCAAAAGAAGAGCTACGAGAGCTCCTCAATCGATTGGCGGATTAATTTCTTCCCATCATGCTTGAGAGCCATCCTTTCATGGTTGAACGGGTGGCGTCTTTTATTTTGGAACGCGCATGATGTGTTTTCACAAATTTGAGCCAGTCGGCATTTGGAGATTTGCGGTTTTTGTCAGTCACGATTTCTACAACATCGTTCGAGCGGAGTTCTGTGTCAAGGTTTCTCATCAGTCCATTCACACGCGCAGATGTACATTTATTTCCAACTTCGGTGTGGATGGCATACGCAAAGTCAACAGGAGTCGCTCCTTCTGGAAGGTCAATCACATCGCCACCTGGAGTGAACACAAAAATACGATCTTTGAACACATCGATTTTCATGACTTCAAGCTGTTCCATGAAATCTTTTTTGTCGGACAATTCTTTTTGAATTTTCGCGAGCTCTTCCATCCAGTAGAGATTTTTTATCGGAGACATCCCTGCTTCTTTGTATCTCCAGTGCGCGGCGACACCAAATTCAGCGAGATCATGCATTTCCTGTGTACGGATTTGAAATTCGACCGTCTCTCCGTCGTCGGTAAAGACCGTCGTGTGTAACGACTGATATCCGTTTGGTTTTGGTTGTGAAAGATAATCTTTGACGCGGCCAGGAATCGGTGTCCATTTTTGATGAAGCATTCCAAAAACGATATAACATTCTTCAACGTCCTTCACGACGACACGGACCGCGATTAAGTCATAAACTTTTGAAAGGTCATTTTCATACTTGCCAAGTTTTTTGTATAAGCTATACAACCGTTTTACTCGTCCATGTACTTGTGCACCCACAACCTCGTGTTCCACAAGATATTTTTCTGTCTGATCAATGATGCGTGAAACATACGCACCTTTTTCGCGGATTTTTGTCGTGATAATGTCGTGAATGCGTTCGTATTCTCGCGGATAGAGATGTTCAAAAGAGAGATCTTCCAGTTCTCCTTTCAATTCGTTCATTCCAAGACGTCCGGCTATAGGCGCATAAATCTCAAGAGATTCTTTTGCAATGCGTTCACGTTTATTTTGTGGTTGCGCATACAACGTTTTGAGGTTATGAAGCCGGTCGGCGAATTTTATAAAGACAACTCGCACATCGGATGCCATTGCGAGAAACATTTTTCGCATGTTTTCAACGTACCGATCGGCCCCTTGATATTTTACTTTTTTGAGTTTTGTCACAGAGTCGACAAGACCGGCGATATCATCTCCAAATTGTTCTTGGACTTCCTCGAGAGTAACTTCACTATCTTCAATGACATCATGCAGTAGTCCTGCGGCAACCACGTTAATATGCGCCCCCATTTCTGCAAGTTTGTACGCAACCGCAAGCGGATGAACGATATACGGGTCGCCCGTGAGACGCATTTTTCCGTTGTGTGACGCTGCAGCGAGGGAATAGGCACGCGAAATAAGCTCGAGGTCGGGATTCGAGTAGGTGTTTGTAATCAGTCGGGTGAGTTCGTCGATTGTTTTGTTTGAGTCAGGCATTATTCCTCCTTTTTCTTACGAGGAAATTTTCGTGGAGGCGAGGTGCGCTTTTTTTCTAGGAGTTCGAGAGCTTCGGCGAGTGTGATGGTGAGTGGGTCGAAACGTTTTGGGACGGAAACGTTTGTGGTGCCGTCAGTGATATAAGGACCAAAACGACCGTTTCGTATGAC
>CALRHL010000034.1 GCA_943359455.1 Candidatus Uhrbacteria bacterium RIFOXYB12_FULL_58_10 | reverse complement strand
TCCGTGTCCGCGTCGGATTCCTCTTCGGACTCCTCATCTGCGACCTCCTCCCCGCCCGACTCCGATCCGCTCCCGAGCTCGAGGCCGCCGCCACAGGTCGTAACTGCTTCCTTGTCGAGGCACCAGATTCCTGCCGTACACGACCCGACGCTGTCACCAAACACATCCTCAATGAGCCCGTCATCAACGGTCGTGATCGAGCGGCTCGAGAAACCGAGCAACAAGTACGTGTCCCAGTCTTTGACAGGGAGCGCAATCCCGTCAGACACAATGTACACATCCGACCGACTCGATTCCTTTAGAATCGTTCCGTCGCGAAACACGGCTTCACCCGAACGCATCTCGTACCCGTCGAGCCGACTTTCGGATAGCTCCGGATCCATCCCGAGATCACCAGAGAACCCCCAAGACACGAGTACTTCGTCCGCTCCGTCGGATGGCAACAACTGTTTCCAGTCGTCCCCGTCGGTGTCCGTAACGAGCAACCACGCATCCCCGTCCTCGTCATAGCCAGCATCCACATCCCCTTCGGTCGTGATGTCGGAACCTGTCCCAAGACAGGAAAGCTCGTCGCTCGAAATGCGTGTCACCTCGTCGAAATCGAACCCGTGACTCCAAAACACCGTCTCGTTTTCGATCCAGCGCGCAACTCCATCCTCGACCACGTACACTTTCGGGTCTCCACTCACCATCACAAGCGATCCATCCGGATGCCACGCGATCGTTTCAAGCCCCGACTCATACACGTGCCCCGTCGACGTCGAGCACACGAAATCCGACGCGGCGATTTCAGAAAGCACAGGCTCTTCTTCGTCCATGTCCGCCGCGTAAAATGCGACTTCGACCGACGTGCCGTACTGCGCCATGTCCGCGCCGTCCCCTTCGTGGACCCCAACATGCACATGGTCGCCAGAACAGGCTCCCGTGCAACCTTCGTAACCGAGCAATTGCCCGGCCGCCACTTCCTCGTCATCTGCGACGAAAATCTCGCTCATGTGCGCGAGGACGACGTAGGACCCGTCCTCAAACTGGATATTCACGTGATATCCGAAGTTCGCGGTTGCGGACTCCGTGTGCACGTATGCGACACCACCGACCGATGCATACACCGCTTGCGAATCGCTGTTCGACGTGTCGAGATCGATGTCATTTTCCGTCGAATTCGCCGTGTGCGAATACGATCCGTTCACGCCTTGCGTACAGCGCCAATCCGTTCCGACAGGAAACGGCATGTCGATTACCGTTCCATCGAATCCACCGACGTCCGTTTGTGCGGTGTCGGTGCTCGTCCACGAAGCGAAACACGCTTCACGGTCGTAAGTGCGCGGATCACAAGGATCCGTCCCGCATCCCGTGTTGAGCACGAGAAGAATGAGACCAGCTGAAATCCAGAAGCTCGTGAAAACGAGCGAAGAGAGCCGAGAAATGTCCATGTGTCACCCAAGTGTGAGAGTCTCAAAGAGACGATCAGCCACTATGGTCAACCGTCTCGCGAGAACGGTTCACCTAGGTGAGTGAGCGACGTGTAATCTCCCCCTCGACAACACGCCGCCCGGCAAGCTTGATTCAGTTCGCTCGTTGCAACAACCCCGCGGGGTCGCTTGAGACAGACATGCATTCTCATACATGCTGGAATCTATCTCGTGCGGACCAGGCAGAAATCGTGTTCGTTTGCGTTCTTCCAATATTCTCGCACAAAAAAATGCTCAAGTCAAGCATTTTTTAGCTAATTTAAGCCATTTTTTCTGTTCTGTTTTTATAACAGAACAGTTTTTATTTTCCAAAAATTTCCCTACTTTCCACCAAATTTCCACTGTATTTCCCAAATAATTTCTCCTGTATTTCTGTCAGTCTCTCCCAACATCTTGATGTGTATAACAATTGAATTTCATGCTAGAATTTGCAAAGGTCTCTGAACATAATATGAACGAACACTCACCCTTTCGCGACCAAATCTTCATCAAACCAATTCCTCCCAAACGCAACGCGGACAATACGCCGCGAATTTTGATTCATCCTGTTCCACAAGACACTAAACAGCTCATCGATATCCCGATTCAACCACCAAACGTCGATCAAGCACCGTCCTCCCTGCCTACTGATTCCCCATCTCCACTTGATTCAACGACTAACTCAGTTCCAAACGAAAACGTTATCGAACAACAGGAGATTAAATCACGAGAAAAAAGATTAAAAAAGCTCTGTCTTGAACATCAATCGCTTCTCGATAAAATAAGGGATGGTGAATACGTCCCACTCTCTCGACTCCTCTTTACGTTCCAAGGCCTGGAACGCATTCGTGATATCGGTCGACTTTCTGTTTCAGAAGAACGTCAACCCATGGCCGAGGCACAATTTCGATTCGCTCTCGTAGAACTGCGAAAAATGCGTCATCAAAACGCATCTGACGACGAAATGTACCGCGCGGTACTCGATCGTTTTTACAATCCCGATCGCTTTCGATACAAAGTAAACGACAACGACCTGTTTCGTGCATTTGCTCCTGAACCAAGACCAGATCACAAAGGCCGACCAACCGGAAACTGCGAATCCCGCGCAACCGCGATGGCGGCTCTTCTTGAAGCTGCACAGGTCGGAAACCAAGTTCTCCTCGAAACGTTCTCTGACCATGTTCGTGTGGTTGCACAAGACCGCGATGGCAATCGCTTTGTCCTTGAAAACGCCGCACCAACCCCCTACACACCGACCCCAGGCACAAAACTTGTTCCACTCTCCGATCTAAAATCATCGCTCGCAGGAATCCCTCCATCCCATGTCCAATCGTTCGAGCTTGGAACACACAGCTATCACGAACGCGCTCCTCGCGATCCGAAATAAAATGAGCGAACGGTTCAAAGTATTACATCAAAATTTGGAGGTAAGCGTCCATTTGGAATTGGTTCCTCGGATGACGCAGCTGAAAACCCAAGCGCTCTCGACCAACTCACTTGGAAAGCATCTGGTGCACTTCAACCGGCAATGGAAAATATCTATCGCCGTCTGTTTTCTGCTACACGTGGACACCTTCCAACGATCACACAGCTCAAACGCGCTGTTCCCGCCGTTATTGCAGGACTTTTTCTCACAGGTGCGTTCACTCATGCAAAAGCTGAAGAAGTATCAACACCGGAAGAAGCGGTCGATCTGATCCATCAGGACATCTCACGTCTCACAGGTCTCATCACATCGATTGCAGAAAAAATCGAACAAGCGCTCAGTGGAAAAGATCCGAATATGCTCACTGCTACTGTTCAAGATCCAGAAGACAAACCATTTCAACCAACATCACCAAAATCGAAACTATCCATTGGATCACCGGACAAATCGTTTACCGTTTTTCTTGTAGATGACGATTATAAAAAAGCGATGGTTGAGATGATGACGCAAGACGAATTCACGTACTCCTGGAATGATTTTCTCATGGAGCACACAGATCCAGGTGTGTCATCAAAAGATGCGATCGTGTTTAACGATCATGTCCGCACAACAACGAGTGATTTCTGGAAAGGTGTGGTGTTAGAAATGAATACGAGTCTTAATGTAACTTACCAAAACGATCGCGGGGTCGATCCAATGATTGCCGGAACATACACGATCTATCTGCAAGGAAAAAATCTCGACCCGATTCGTGTGATGGACACGCTCTGGGCAGGAGCGCAACAATTTGATCAAAATTGGACAGGAAATAGGCGGTATCCAACAGATCCGCATTTCACAGAACAATACCCAGCACCAAAAATCCGTTCTCTAGAAGGGTCGCTTACCGTGTACGTAAACGGTGAAGCGATCGTAAAAGACGCATCTGTGTGGGGTGGCGAGCTCGATTACGTACAAACACCGATCTCGCTCGCTTGGGAAGATTCGAGCGACAATGCTGCCTCAGGAAATGTATCCGATTTCACGATCCCACCTAAAGAAGTTGCAGAAGTTCGATCCGAAATCGCGGCAAAGTTTGGAATGAATCCTTAGGCCCCGACCACACTCTTCCCGACCCAAGGTCGGAGGACTTCTGGGACAACGACGGATCCGTCTGCTTGCTGATAGTTTTCCAAAATAGCAATGAGTGTTCTCCCAATCGCAAACGCGGTGCCGTTGAGCGCATGTGCGAGTTCTTTGTGACCATCAGCGTATTTGACACGGACGGACAAGCGACGTGTCTGATAATCGGTCGTATTACTCGTCGAGTGCGTTTCGCGATACTGTTTTTGGGATGGAATCCATGTTTCGATGTCGTACGTCCGAGCCGATGGTCGGCCTGTGTCTCCGGCGCACAGTTTCATGACGCGATGTGGAAGTCCGAGGCCTTGCATCAACTTTTCTTGCATCGCGAGAATTTTTTCATGCTCTTCATCTGACGCATCTGGAGTTGTAAACGAAAACATTTCTACTTTATCAAACTGATGGACACGCAAAATTCCACGCACGTCGCGACCGAACGATCCAGCTTCGCGGCGGTAGCATGGCGAGATGCCGACATAGCGCGCAGGCAAACTGTCCGCTGGCAGAATCTCGTCCGTCAGCATCGGACCGATCGCTTGTTCGCTTGTCCCGATCAAAACCAAATCATCATGCTTCAAATGATAAATTTCTTCTTCCCCACCATGTTCAAGATATCCCATGTCACCCATCGCTTTAGTTGAAACCAAATGTGGAGGAACAACCGGTGTGAATCCTTCAGGAACAAGTGTCGTGAGTGCATACTGAATGAGTGCGAACTCGAGAAGAACTGCATCACCCTTCAAATACGTAAATCGACTCCCCGAAACTTTTGCGGCGCGTTCGATGTCGATAATCCCGAGCGCTTCCCCGAGCTCGATGTGATCTTTTGGTTCAAAATCAAACACAGGTGGCTCACCAAACGTTCGAACGACATCGTTACTCTCTGCATCTTTTCCGTCTGGAACATCGTCACGCAACACATTCGGATATTTTCTGAGCTCCGTGTCTAAGCCTGTCTCAATCACCGCAAGTTGCTCTTCCATCATCTTTACCTTTTCTTTTATGTCGCGTCCTTCTTGCACAAGTGTCACACGTTCACCCGCAGATGCTTTTGGGATCAACCCGGCGATTTCGTTCGAACGAGCACGCAGTTCATCAATTTGAGAAATGAATACAGAACGCTGTTTCGCAAACCCTGTTGCAATCGAAAGATCGATCGTAGCGTTGCGGCGACGGTTATTTGCATCAACCAATGCAGGATTGTCGAGAATAAGTTTGGTGTCGATCATACGTCCACTATCTTGCATGAAGTATAGAGAAAAATCCAGTCCTGTTTGCACACAACAGAATAGTCCGTATACTGAAGTGGCTATGAACTTCGATGTCCAATCCTACCGTCCTGAACAATTTAGCCAAAAAGAAACGCGTCCGAAACGTGCGCGTGAAGTGGTGCCAGACGATCTTGTCGGGCAACCAATCTTTCCTACTCCAGAGAAACGACTCCAATCCCTTCAATCAGACGCAACAAAACTTGTTGAACAACAGCTAAAGCTTGGAAAAAATCCAGAAATTCTCCTCGAATCAGCCATGCGTAAATATGAGGCAGCAAGTTTTAATCGTGTACAAGATATTGCAAACGACAATCAAGATAAAAATACGGACGCGATGATTCAGGAAGGAATTTCTGCACGTGCAGAAATAGATGCACTGATTCCCTCGGTTGCAAAAGCGCGTGTCATCACACATGCAAAAGAACAACTCTCGCCTACGGGTTATATCGACTCGTTACGTGATCAGTTACAGGTTGCGGAGCAGGTCATCCATGCACAACAAGAACAAGATGAAGGCGCATACGATCAATATGCGATGCAGCATGCGATCGACGACGTGAAAATGTTCAAACAAATGATAAAAGAAGCTGGGCTATTATCCCACGAAAAATCCGCGTGGAAAAATCCGAAAAAAGACTGGCCTGACGTTGACGCAATCGCCACAAAACAAAAAGAGGTGAGTGTAAACTTGCACAAAGCACAGGAGCAACGTGCGGCCGTGCCATTTTGGAATATTCTCGAAAAGCGACGTCTGGATCAAACGATCAAGACACTCGAAACACAGACTCAGACGTTAACGCAAGAGGAGAAAGATGCGAAAGCTGAAATCAAAGCGGTTCCGGAGAACCCAAATGAAAACGATCTCGATGGGATGCTTCGGATGGCTTCTCGAGAACTCGGTTTAGAAAACCGAACTGTTCCTTACGACAAAAGCGAACGTGAGCAATTGATTATTCGACTCGAAAAGATTGCGAATGAAAATGGAGACAGTAAAGGGACTCGACTACGACGACGCTGGGCAGAATTTGGAAAACAGGTGATGAAAATGGATGGGAAAAATCGCATCCGACTCGAACCGAAGCGAGGATCATACGAACCAATCATCACGAATCGCGCCAAGCAAGAACAGTTGAAACAGACTGGATAATATGGAGCATCTCATCCGTGATCTTGTTCACTTGGGGTTATCTGAAAAAGAAGCAGAAGTATACCTCGCGCTTTTAGAGTTGAGTCCTGCAACGATTCAGGATGTTGCAGAAAAAGCAGCGGTGAATCGCTCGAGCACCTATTTGCTCGTCGAAGCGTTGCGCGAACGCGGGATTGTTTCAACAACCGTCGAAGGGAAAAAACAGTTGTTTATCGCAGAACCTCCCGAGCGGTTGCTCGCCATTGTGCGAATGCAACAAAAAGAATTAGAAGAAAAAGAACGGACGCTTCTGTCGAGTATTCCGATGCTCAATGCCGTGTATAACGCAAAAAATGCAAAGCCAAGAATCCAGTATTTTGAAGGGATGCAATGGGCGTCCACGGTGCGGGATTTATTGTTTGAAGCAGAAGGTGAGATTATCCAAATTGTTCCCCTCGACCAATCAGAAACGATTGCAGACATTCTCAAAAAACGCCCAGATCATTTTGAAAAATTACGTGCAGAAAATATCCCTGTTCGAGGACTCATGGTAATGGACGTGCCAGACGCTACGAAAATTCCAGATGTGCCAAACGCGCAAATGCGTGTTGTCTCAGGCCGTGAATTCCCTGTTCATGCAGAAATCACCGTACGAGGAGATACCGTATTATTGTTCTCCTATAAATCAAATTTATTATCCGTCGTAATTACAAACGCTGAGTTCGCCGAATCGATCCGCGCATTATTTAACATGGCATGGCATGGAAAAGAAAAAACGTCGGAGTAAAACTCAACGACGTAAAGGATAGATTGCTGCTGCGCTTCCCTTGCGGGCCCGCTGGCAGGTTCGCGAGAAGACTACGCCTCTGGAACCGGAATTCGCCAATGCTCGCGTGCAGGCTGTTCATCCCAAAATCTTTCCCAACGATTCCACCACAAAGGGTAAGCCGTTGGACACGATATGGGTATCGAACCTGTGCGAGGACTGAGTCCCCCCGGACCAAATGAGTAGTTGAAAAGACCTCTGTCGACTTTGTCCACGATGCACCTCTTGTTAGAGCCGTTTTAGGCCTCTTTGATCAGGAGAGGTGGAACGCAGTTTTCCGAACTGCATTACTAATGACCACCCAACAACGCTTTGCGTGTCAATGTGTCTGCGCCAATCACATGGCACACTGGGAAAACGCTCACGTCGACGTGGTCTGGGAGATGCAAACAGGGATTGGGCCCCATTGTGAACACGACAAAGAACCATTCTTCTCACAAAGAAACACTAGCAAATCTCGCTGAGTTGTACAAGGACTAGTCTGGAAGTTCCTCGAACGAGATGAGTGTTAAATTGGAGTTTAATTTTGCTTAAGTTAGCCAAGTCCTATTGACAAAACCTTCATTTTATGATATCATTCATTCTTGAACTGGTTGTTTCTGCTGATCTGTCAGAATCAAATTTCACTCCAACTCTACGAGGTGTCAAATGTCCTTTTTCTCCCGTTTTTTTACTCTCGACTTCCAAGCAGCATTCGCAAACATGGTTTTCACCTTCTTTGGGTTAGGAGCTCAAACATGGCTTCTCTACACAACGAAGGACGCGACCACCATGTCGATTCCGAAAGGGATCCTTCTCATGTACTCGATTAGTGTCAATCTCATGTACATGAACAAGAAAGGAAGGGATTCAGTGATCTTCATTCCGTGTTTTGCACAACTCCTCTTCGTACTACTCATCACTAGCATGGTCATCTACTACCGATTTTTCCCAGGCGGCTAACATAGCCGACCTCCGTCCGCGTCTCACCTGCCGCGGCCGGTTTTTATTTTCAGAAAAGAGACCTCTGCAAAAAGAAAAAAGCCCGAGTTTGGGCTAATGAGTACTCGTTTCTAGGAAAAGAAACGACTGCTGTCTCGTAAGACGAGTACAATTAAAATGGATTGTCACCGTTTCGTTTTTAGAGATTTTTGCATACGTTGCTGCATCAAGTTCGTATTTGCCACTTTCCTTCAACAGAACGAAATATCGATCCTTTTCTGAAGGCAGAGTCGCGACTTGTCCAAAAGTTAACATGATTGTTACTTGTCCCGGCGTTCCTGCTGGAACAAAAACCAATTCCTGGACCGTACCAGTTCTTGACTGCCGCTTGAGACCGAATTCATCGATCACAAAGAACAAAATAATAAACCCAATCCCCACAAGTACAAAAGGGTAACTTTCCTTCAGTTCCTCGATCAAAACATCAATAATATGCTTCATTTCAGCCCTCCAAATGAGCTCCCACAAGCTTACCAGATATCTGATTCCTTCTCGCGCGCCTCCTGTGGATAACTCTCCCAACACCCGGTGTTAAGAAAGTAACGATCCCGAGTAAATTTGACAAAACGATTTTTTTCGCGTATCATGATTTTAGAAACGACAAATCCCCTACACATTTTGTGCCGGGGATTTTTTTCTCTAAGAGCCTGTTTAGAATCTTTCTTCCAGGGCTCGGCGTTACTCAGATTTAGACTGGTTTTGATCTGGTTAGAGTGGATTGGTCAGGTCAGGATCTCGCTAGTCTTGGTTGAAATAGATCTGAACAGAGTTGAAATAGATCTGAACAGATCAGAACTAAACATTCTCCCATCTCATCCCTTTTCTCAACCCCTTTATTCCCTTATCAATCCCATTATGTACTTTGCTCGCAATCCACTGGGTTACAAAAACCTACTCACATGGAAACAGGCAGTCGACATCTATCGGCGTACGATGAACATCACTAAAACGTTTCATCCAATCCGTGACTCGCGTCTGATCGATCAGATGGTGTCTTCGGGCCGGTCGGGGGTACGAAATATCGAGGAAGGGTTCAAGCGCGCGACAACGGGTGAGTACATCAAATTTCTTGGATTCTCTATTGCTTCTCTTGCTGAGTTGCGCGAAGACTACGCGGAGTGCGGGTTTCAGAAAAAAATCTCGTCTGAGCTTGCTGAGGAGATGGAGAGGTTGCATCGTGGGGAGGATGTCATGCTTGGGAGACAAATTCGTGCACTAGAAGAAAAAATGATGCGCGAGAATGGGCCGAGTTGGAGAGATGTAAGAATGATAGAACAGAAACAAACACAATCAGCAGAAGATTGGTACGAAACGATGCTGGTGGAGCGAGGACTGGTGCGAGAGGAGTCAGGAAAGGTGCGCGATGCTGAGGCAGGCGAAAAAGCAGGGACGGTCGCAAGTTGGAAGGGAAGACGAGGGGTGGCAAGGGGGTAGATAAGGGAGTTAAGGGATGAGATGGGAGTAAAAGGGACGATCGATTAAGGGTTAAAGACCAGACCAGATATTTTTCCCTTCTCATCCATTATCTACCCATTTCTTCCCAAATAAAAACCCCTGGTGGGGGTTAAGTAAGATCCTTATCGAGGGAACGAATCGTTCGTTCACGTGTCAAACGCCGCTGCGTGTAAGAGAGCCGAAACGTTTTCTGTTCCACGAAACGAACGTACTGCTCTCCATTTACTTCATAGTCTACGAGCTGACCGGCTTCGGAAAGTCGGACAAAGTAACGGTTCTTCCTAGACGGAAATGCCATTGCTCCACCGATCATCCCGATGGGCTCATATTCTGTTGTCCCTTTTGGGACGAAGGTTTTTTGTACAACCGTCCCGATCCGCGTCTGAAGCCTCAACTTGTAATAGTTGATTACAATGCCCAATACGAGAAGTGGTGGCATGAAATAAACAAAGAACGATTCAAGCATGATACACCTGTGTGCAAGATGCA
>CALRHL010000033.1 GCA_943359455.1 Candidatus Uhrbacteria bacterium RIFOXYB12_FULL_58_10 | reverse complement strand
ATATGTTGCTACCAAAAAAAGTAAAACATCGAAAATGGCATAAGGGTCGCGCGCGCGGAAAGCGTGTGGCCACGCGCCGTATTACCCTTGCGTTCGGATCCGCTGGACTTAAGGCTATGACGGAAGCGTGGGTGACCTCCCGCCAGATTGAAGCTGCACGCCGTGCGATGACTCGCGCGATTAAGCGTGGAGGGAAAATTTGGATCCGTATTTTTCCAGACAAGCCGGTGACCACAAAAGGTGCCGAAATGCCTATGGGAAAAGGAAAGGGTGCGGTCGACCACTATGTAGCGGTCGTGCGTCCTGGAACGGTGATGTTTGAAATCGATGGAGTCAGTCGTGAACTCGCACAGGAGGCGATGAGTCTCGCTTCGTATAAATTGCCGTGCAAGACGAAAATCTTATATCGTGAATAATCGCTTGTATGGATTTAAAAACTCTTCGTAGTCAATCAAAAGAAGCGATTCAAAAGTCGCTTGCTGAAGCAGAACAGGAATTTCGCGAAATGCGATTCTCGCTCGCTTCGCATCAGATGAAACAGGTGCATAAAGTTCGAGATCTTCGCGCAAATATTGCTCGCATGCACATGGTCCTACGTGAAAAGAAATAGTATGACAACACAAACTGCTGAACAACCAAAACGTGTTCTTCGCACCTTTACTGGTGTGGTGACGTCTAATAAGATGCTAAAAACCATCGTGGTTCAGGTTGATCGTACGGTCGTTCATCAAAAATACAAAAAGCGATACACACGTTCTCAAAAGTACAAAGTTCATGATGAGAAAAATGTGTCGCAAGTCGGAGATCTCGTCATGTTTGTGGAGTGTCGTCCACTTTCCCGCGATAAGCGCTGGAGACTGGTGGAGAAAGCATAATCATATGGTTCAACATCGAACAATGCTAAAGGTCGCAGATAACTCTGGAGCGAAAAAGCTTCAAGTTATTCGTGTTCTTGGCGGGTACAAAAAACAAAGTGCTTCTATCGGCGAATTGGTGACCGCGGTCGTAAAGGAAGCGGTTCCTCATGCAGCGGTAAAGAAGAGCGATGTGGTTACGGTTGTCCTTGTGCGTGCCCGAAAAGAAATTCGTCGTAAGGACGGTACGTATATTCGTTTCGATGAAAACGCAGCGGTAATTATCGATAAGAAAACAAAGGAACCAAAAGGGACGCGTATTTTTGGACCAGTCGCACGTGAATTACGCGCAATGGGATTTTCAAAAATTGTTTCTCTTGCTCCTGAAGTCCTCTAACGTATGAAATTCAAAACTGGCGACAAAGTCCGCGTCATGGCGGGAAAAGATGCAGGAAAGGATGGGAAGATTCTTCAGGTTTTTCCAAAACTTGAGCGTGTGGTCGTTGAAAATATCAACCTCATGACCAAACACTTAAAAAAACGTGGAAATACTCGTGGACAAACGATTAAGTTTCCATCCCCTGTGCATGTTTCAAACGTCAAACTTATTTCTGAAAAAACAGGAAAGTCTGGACGTATCGGATTCACCTTTATTTCAAAGGATGGTGTACAAAAAAAAGTTCGTGTGATCCGTGTAAAGGGTCAGTCTGAACAGGTTGAATAATACAATATGACATTGCGTGAAACATACAAATCAGACGTCGCCCCAAAGCTTATGGCTGAGTTTGGCTACAAGAACGTGAATGGCGTTCCAAAGGTAACCAAAGTCACTTTAAACGTTGGGCTTGGCAAGGGTCTAAAAGACGCCAAGTTTTTAGAGACAGCTGAAAATACATTTCGACGCATTACCGGTCAGAATCCTGTAAAGACAAAAGCTCGTAAGTCCATTTCCACATTCAAAATTCGTGAAGGCATGGTCATTGGAATGAAAGTAACGCTTCGGGGAAAGCGCATGTGGGATTTCCTGGAGAAACTCGTGAAAATCTCCGTTCCCCGCATTCGAGACTTTCGCGGACTTCCGCAATCAGGGTTCGATGCATCTGGAAACTATACACTTGGGTTCACTGAACACACCGCGTTTCCAGAAATTCGTACGGATGAAATCGAAGTCATTCACGGCTTGCAAGTGACGATCGGCATGACGACCCATTCAGAGGCCGAAGGAAAAGCTCTACTCAAACATCTCGGATTTCCATTCGAGAAGGAAAATTCCAAATCCAAGTAACCTTTATGGCAACGGAAAATCAGATCGCAAAATCAAACCGGAAACCAAAGTATTCATCACGTAAGGTGAATCGATGTTGGAAGTGTGGGCGTCGCCATGGATTTATGCGCGCGTTCGCCCTGTGCCGCATCTGTTTCCGTGAGCTTGCTAACCGTGGGGAAATCCCAGGGATCGTAAAAGCAAGTTGGTAATTTCAACGAATGTTATGATGACCGACCCAATTTCTGACATGCTCACACGCTTACGCAATGCCTTCGCCGTTTCAAAACGCGAAGTGGTGTTGCCGTATTCAAATATGAAGTTTGCGATCGCGAAAATTCTTGAAAAAGAAGGCTACGTGAATGCCGTTGAAAAAGTATCATCCGACAGCAAGTTTCCAATGCTTCGTATGGGGCTTGTTTACCGAGATTCCACTCCTGCAATGGTTGAAGTGCATCGCGTAAGTAAACCTGGACATCGTGTGTACGTAAGATGCGATGAAATGCCCCGTGTAAAGTCGGACATGGGTATTGCGATTGTTTCTACGTCCAATGGGTTGATGACGAACAAGGACGCACGATCTCGCAAACTCGGCGGAGAAATTCTCTGCGAAGTATTTTAGAATCATATGAGCCGTATTGGAAAAAAACCGATTTTGATTCCTGCAGGTGTGGATGTAAATATCCAAGGTTCTTTGGTGTCTGTAAAAGGTTCAAAAGGATCGCTGTCTCAGACGGTGCATGAAAACGTGACCGCCACTCTTGGTGAACTGGACGGAGCCGCGTGTGTGAACATTGCGGTAAAAAGTCCTGATGCTGTTGGAGATCGTGCACAATGGGGAACGGCTCGTGCGAACATTTCAAACATGGTGACAGGAGTAACGACAGGATTCACACGTGCGCTTGAAATCAACGGAGTCGGTTTTCGTGTGAGTGTTCAGGGAAGAAAAGTTCTCATGAACCTTGGATTTTCTCACGATGTCGAGTTTCTTATGCCGGAGGGTGTTGCAGGAACGGTTGAAAAAAATGTCCTGACCCTTTCCGGAATTGATCGACAGGTTGTTGGCGAAACGGCGGCGCGTATTCGGAAACTACGTCGACCAGAGCCGTATAAAGGTAAGGGAATCAAATACACCGATGAAGTCATTCGCCGAAAGGCTGGAAAGGCTGCAAAAGCCGGTGAATAAAACGTCATATGCCAAATGTCATGAAAGCAAAATTAGATCGGGCCAAGCGTCGTGCGTTTCGCGTGCGAGCGCGTATTTCTGGCACGGCAGAAATTCCACGTCTCACGGTAAAGCGTTCACTCAAGCATATCTATTCTCAAGTCATTGATGATACTTCTGGAAAAACACTTGCGGCTGCATCCGATAAAGATGTCACGAAATCGAAACCGGTCGAAACAGCAAAGGCGGTTGGGCTAAAACTTGCAGAGCGTGCAAAAGCAGCAGGGGTTTCGGACGTGGTGTTCGATCGTGGATCCTTCCGCTACCATGGACGCGTCGCCGCGCTTGCAGATGGTGCACGTGAAGGTGGACTTCAATTCTAATCTTATGGATGACAAAAATCGAAAACCAATGGGCCGCGGCGGTGCAGGTGGCGGAAAGGGCCGAGGAGGTCCGCGTCATTCTGAACCAAAAGAGTTTGAGCAAAAGATTCTCGATCTCGCGCGCGTGACACGTGTCACCGCTGGTGGTAAACGCATGTCGTTTCGCTGTGCGCTTGTGATTGGAGATAAAAAAGGTCGTGTGGGATTTGGTGTCGCGAAAGGGGTGGATGTGCAAATCGCGATCGATAAAGCGTATCGTCAAGCAAAAAAGAACGTGATTCGTGTTCCGCTTCATGAAGATACATTTCCACATGCGATTCAGGTTAAGTTTGGATCGGCGATGGTGTTGCTAAAACCAGCTCCACGCGGAACAGGATTAAAGTGTGGAGGAGCGGTTCGCATGGTTTTGGAACTCGCAGGTGTTCCAAACGCTTCTTCGAAAATTTTGAATTCTTCTAATAAGTTGAATCTTGCTAAGGCGACGTTCGTTGCAATTAAGTCGTTGCGCATGCCACGAAAAGAGCTAAAAGAAGTGGGAGCGGTATAATATGGCAATAACACTCAATAAACTTAAACCAGCTGTAGGATCTCGCAAAAAGGCAAAACGCGTAGGACGCGGATTGTCGAAAGGCGGTTCTTATTCAGGTCGTGGAGTGAAGGGTCAGGGTTCGCGTTCTGGTGTTTCTGGATTACAACTCAAAGGTTTGCGTCATATCATGTTGTCCATGAAAAAGAATCGTGGATTTAAGAGTCAGGCTCCAAAGGCACTCGTTGTGAATGTGGAAACCATTGCAAAAATGTTTCCAGATGGGGCAAAAGTTACTCCTCAGGCGTTGCTTGAAAAAGGTCTTATTCCTTCGCTCGGAAAAGTGAAGGTACTTGGAGACGGAGCGATTGCGATCAAAATTATTCTGACAGGATGCCGCGTGTCGAACACGGCAAAGGAAAAAATAGAAAAAGCTGGTGGATCCATTGTCAAATAACGCTATGTTTTCTCTCTCGCGCGTTTTGAAAACGAAGGAAATTCGTAACAGCATGCTGTTTATTCTTGGTATGCTCGTTCTCTTCCGTGTTGCCGCGCATATTCCCGTTCCAGGTGTTGATCCTGACGCACTTGTTTCCCTGTTTCAAGGAAATCAATTTTTTGGCTTACTGAATATTTTCTCAGGTGGAACGCTTGAGAATTTTTCGGTTGTGGCGCTCGGACTCGCACCGTATATTACTTCGTCGATTATCTTCCAGTTGCTCGCCATGATTATTCCAAAGTTTGAAGAAATGCAAAAGGAAGAACAGGGACGACAAAAAATCAATCAATGGTCTCGATTGGCGACCGTTCCTCTTGCCTTGTTGCAAGGATATGGGTTGGTGTTGTTGTTTGAACAACAGTCTGGAACAACGTTGTTTGAGGCTGGTTCTGCAGGCATGCTCGTTACCTTGCTTATCATGGGATCCATGACAGCTGGGACGATTTTTCTCATGTGGATTGGAGAACTTATTTCTGAGAAAAACATGGGGAATGGTATTTCTATTTTGATCATGGCTGGAATTATTGCGGGACTCCCAGGGTTTTTGGGTAACTCCATCGCTCTGTACGACGGATCACAACTTATTACAGCGATTTTATTCGTTGTCCTTGTCATTCTTACATTGGTCGGAGTTGTTGTCATGCATGAAGCACAACGTAATATTCCCGTTCAGTATGCGCGCCAAATGCGCGGTTCCCGTCTTGCGGGTGCCGTTGGATCGAATCTTCCATTGCGTCTCAACATGGCTGGAGTGATTCCGATTATTTTCGCGATCTCGATCATTTTGTTCCCAAGTGTCATTGCACAGTTTTTTCTGAATGCACGTACACCGGCATTTCGCATTGCGGCTGAGTGGGTATTGCAGGTATTCCAGAATCAGTTGTTTTACGGTCTTGCCTATTTTGGCTTGGTATTTGCCTTCACCTTTTTCTACACATCGGTTATTTTCCATCCAGATCGCGTTGCGGAAAACTTGCAAAAACAAGGTGGATTTATTCCTGGAATTCGTCCAGGAAAACCAACGGCAGAATATATTGGTTGGGTGACAAATCGTATTTTGCTTGCTGGTGCATTTTTTCTCTCTGCCATTGCGATTCTTCCTCTTGTTGCGCAACAGATGACAGGGAATGCATCGCTTGTCATCGGAGGAACGTCTGTCCTCATCGTCGTGAACGTTGTTATTGAAACAATGAAGCAGTTGGAGGCACAGATGGCGATGCGAGAGTACGAAATGTAGGAAGTCGATACGAACCTACAGACCGCTACGAACCTACGAACCAGAAAATGACGGGGGACCAGCTCCCGTTTTCTGGTATAATAAATGCGTTATGATCTACAAAATACTTCTATTTGGGCCGCAGGGGTGTGGGAAGGGGACGCAGGCGGAGTTGTTGTCGAAAGAATTGGATGTTCCAGCTTTTGGAATGGGACAATTACTGCGTGATGAGGTATCGTCGCAGTCTGGAATCGGATTGAAAATTGATGGGATTTTGAAAAGTGGGAATCTTGTGTCTGATCTCGTTGCGGCAGAAGTTTTACAGGCACGATTGAAACGTCCTGATGTTGCGAATGGATACATTCTCGATAGCTATCCGCGCAATATGGAACAGTATGGGATGTTTACATTCGACGAACCAACGCATGCGATTGTGATTGATGTTCCGCGCGAGGAGTCGCTCAAACGTCTTGGCGGACGACTGACGTGTGCGAAGTGCGGAAAGGTCTTTTCCGTCAACGATGGATTCAAAGAAGGTGATGCATGTAGGTGTGGTGGGCAGTTGATCCGTCGCGACGATGATACAGAAGCAGCGATTCTGCGTCGTTTGGAGATTTATGACAACGATACAACCCCCATGCTCGCGAAGTTTGAGGAACGCGGAATCTTGCGGCGGGTGGATGGTGTTGGGACTGTGGAGGAGGTGCAGGGGAGAATTTTAAACGCGTTGGGCTTGAATTGATTATGATGAGATTTTTTTTCGCACTCATGACAGTGATGCTTATCGGTGCTGGCTGTACTGACAGTCTTTCTGTTTCTCAGACGGGACAATCAACAAAGGAAGAAGTGCGTGTCAGCATCGCCTCGACATCGGATAAAAGCGATCAACAGGAATACATCGTTGATCTTTTCACAGGAACACGGACTCTCGCGGAGGATGAACAGCAATTAGATTGGTCTAGCTTTTCCGGAATCGCACCGGACGTGGAGTCGGATTCTGTCTGGACGACATACAATCCGGTGTATGATCCGACGAAGTCGCGCGCCATTGTTCGGGTCACGTCATACGACATCTCAAATGGTGAAAGTGATTTCGGTGGGTTTCCAGTGTTCACGTACGTCGATTATCTTTGTGATGTGGATACACGCACGTGCGAGTTAACGACAATACTGCTAGACGCGGAGGCGGCTGCAAAACCAACGGTAAATTTTTATCGATGGGATCCGGATTCGCATCGAATGTTTGGGCATCCAGCAGGGGAGGGTGTGGGTGATATGAACGTCGCGTATATCTATGATTACGAGATCGGGACATTGACGAAAACCGCAGATCTCCTTGGGGCATATGTCCCGCCAGTGTACGACTCGCCTTATCAGAGGGTTGCGGTATTTTCAGACGACGAATCGCGCAAGTTACTCGTGTACGATACCCGTGATCTCTCTCAGTCAACACAGACGATTTCCCTGGATGTATTTGCATCAAATGATCAAGTGCGTAGAATGGCCTGGTCCCCAGACAACGGAACGATCATAATTGAAACGGTCAAACGAATCTACGCGATCGATACGGATACCGGAACGGTCACACGACTTGTTGAAGATACCACTATGAAGCGAGAATTCCTTTCATATAAAACAGGCTTTGTGTTTTCGCCGAACGGGGAGCTGATCGTATATGTGGATGGGCGAGAAACGGAAGACGTTCTTGTTACCGTCAATATAACAAGTGGTGAGACGAAGGAAATACTGCGCGATACATATTTGTTTATTTCACATAGTGAGTAATGTAATTTTGTGTCCCTCACAAAAACAACAAAAGAAATTGATGCGATGCGCGAAGGTGGAGCGTTGCTTTCGCGTGCGTTGAAGGCTGCCGTCGATGCGGTCCAGCCTGGCGTGAAATTGTTTGAGCTCGACGAAATTGCCACACGAGTGATTCGAGAAGGTGGCGGAGAGCCGTCATTTTTGGGATACAAGTCGCACGCGGAGGACGAACCGTTTCCAAGTACGATGTGTATTTCCGTGAACGAAGAAGTTGTGCATGGCCGTGGTGATCGTTCGGTCGTCCTTAAGGAAGGCGATATTGTTGGACTCGATATTGGGTTGTGGCTAAAGGGGCTTTGCACGGACATGGCGGTGACGGTTCCAGTCGGACGCGTGTCTGAGGAAGCACTGAAGCTCATGGCAGTGACGCGTGAAGCCTGTTTGGCTGGAGCGAATGCGGTAAAAGTTGGTGGAGAAATAAAAGATGTTGCACGCATGGTCGAGTCTGTTGTTAATCCGCACAACTACGGCATCGTCCGATCACTCGTCGGTCACGGTGTCGGACATAAAGTTCACGAATCTCCACACGTTCCAAACTATGTTGATCCAAAATATCCAAAAGTAATCGTCCAAGAAGGCATGTGTCTTGCAGTTGAGCCGATGCTCGGTCTTGGTACTTGGGAAGTTCGCACCGCAGACGATGGCTGGACCGTTGAAATGCTCGATAAAAAAATATCGGCACATTTCGAGGTGACGCTTGCCGTGACGAAGGATGGGGTGGAAATTTTAACTCCCTTGCCAGTATAAATCATGGTATGGATTAGTGGAGACCGTTGCAAAACTCTCGCACGGCTCCAAATCGGCCATATTCGTGTAAGACACATTCACGATTCTTCAATGATATCTGCATATCACCTCAGAATCGCTCATGTGTCTTACACAAATCTGTCTCGATTTGACCTCGTACGGGAGTTTTGCAACGATCTCTAGTGTTTGCGAGCTGTCTGTGTACATGGTACGTTATGAGTGTATGGATTTTAATTTGACTCAACAATCGGTTCAAACAGGAGGGATGTTTTATCCCGTTGTCGTACAAGCTGAAGAAACAGGAGGGTATTTTGTTTCCTGTCCTGCATTTGAAGGGTGCTTCACTCAAGGAGAAACAGTTGAAGCAGCTCTATATAACATAAAAGAAGTTATTCAACTTTGTGTTGAGGAAGTTTCACCTGTCCGTGTGCCTCAAGTCAGTGTACACATGATTCAGATTTAACATATGGTTGCGCACCTTCCTGTTTTATCTGGTGAAGAAATGATTCGTCTGTTGAAAAAACTTGGGTACGATGTTATTCGTCAGCGTGGAAGTCACGTTCGTATGCGACACCCAGCAGGTCGTGACACACTAACCGTTCCGCTCCATAAAGAGCTTGCTCCAGGAACTCTGAAAGCTATTTTGAATCAAGCTAAGACGACCATAGAAGAATTGTCGACTTTTTAATGTATGCGTATTCTTGGCATTGATTACGGAGACAAGAAGATTGGACTTGCATTTGGAGATTCAGATGTGCATGTGGCTGTGCCGCTAGATGTGGTGCCGAATCTTGGGGATGCGACCGTGCAGATATTTGCCAGGCGTGTGAAGTCAGATGATGTGGATCTGATTGTTGTTGGAGTGCCGCTTTCGACAGGGGATCATCACAATGCGAAACAGCTTGAGAAAACACGTGTGTTTATCAAAAAGCTTGAAGGTGCTGTTTCAATTCCAGTTGTGGAAGAAGATGAATCATATACGACCGCAGAGTCGATTCGACTTCAACGGGAAGAAGGGTCGCAAGCCGAAGAAGATGCGCTTGCCGCGATGCTTATTTTGCAAGCGTACATGGATCGTCATGGCTAGTTTATATCATGCCACAGGAATCGTTTTGTCACGTCGCGACCGCGGGGAAACGGATCGATGGTATTCAGTTTTGACCGAGGAGTTTGGAAAGATTGAAGTGCTCGCGAGAGGAGGACATAAGATGCTTGCGAAGTTAACACCGCATTTAGAGATGCCGGCTGTTGTGAATTTTCACCTGGTGAGTGGGAAGCAATACGATACGATCGCAGGGACAAATCGGACACAAAGTTTCCCAAATGTTTATGAAGACTTAAATCGTCTTGTTCTCGTTCAAAATGCACTACATTTAACCGATCTCGCGACGCGTCCAAACGATCCTGAGCAGAATTTTATAAAGCTCGTCACAAGTTTGTTGGAAGTTATAAACGAAGCAACAGAAGTGACGAGTGAGCGCGCAAGTTTTTTGCTCGGTTCGTATGCGTTAAAACTCATGTCTCTCATTGGATATCATCCAGAGTTGTCACGCTGTTTGTCTTGCAAACTCGGAATCAGTCCCGGATCTTATCGGTGGCATGCGTTGAAAGGAGGAGTTGTTTGTCATGGGTGCGTAGATCGAGATAACGAGCAATGGTTTGCGGCACGCTCGATGTCTGATGAAGCGTTGAAACTTGTTCGTTTCGGATTATCAGAACCGTTTGAGGCTCAGATGCGTCCACATCTTGTTGCAGAACATCATTTGGAATTTCACGAAGCAGTCGAGTCACTCATGAT
>CALRHL010000032.1 GCA_943359455.1 Candidatus Uhrbacteria bacterium RIFOXYB12_FULL_58_10 | reverse complement strand
CGCATTTCACCTGCGCGCAAATTTGTGACAAGCGAAACGTGTCCAGGCAAAACGGTAATCTCGCCAGATTCTGTCATCGCCGTAACCGAATCAACCGTGTCCTCGTAGACCGTGCGTTCAGGAGTAACGATTTTTAAACGTAAACTCATAAAAAATATGATTCTACTCCACAACCTCCTCAATTCCCCCTTTCAAATAAAACGCTTGTTCAGGTTTATCATCGTGCTTGCCATCTAGAATTTCTTTGAATCCACGAACGGTATCGACAAGGCGAACGAATTTTCCTGGAGTTCCTGTAAACTGTTCAGCGACGGAGAATGGTTGAGATAAAAACTTTTGAATTTTTCGTGCGCGAGAAACGATCATCTTGTCATCATCAGATAATTCATCCATACCGAGAATGGCAATGATGTCCTGCAAGTCCTTGTAACGTTGAAGCACAAGCTGAACGCCACGCGCAACATCGTAATGCTCCTGTCCAACAATGTTTGGATCGAGAATCGTAGAGGTAGAGTCGAGTGGATCGACCGCAGGATAGATCCCAAGTTCAGCGAGCGAACGCGCCAGCACGACGGTAGAATCGAGGTGACCGAACGTTGTCGCTGGAGCTGGATCGGTCAGGTCATCCGCAGGCACGTAGACAGCCTGAATGGAAGTAATCGACCCTTTGTTCGTTGATGTAATACGTTCTTGAAGCGCACCCATTTCTGTTGCGAGGTTTGGCTGGTATCCCACGGCCGAAGGAATGCGTCCGAGCAACGATGAAACTTCAGAACCCGCCTGAGTGAAACGGAAAATATTGTCGATGAACAACAGGACATCGCGTCCTTCATCGTCACGGAAATATTCCGCGAGTGCCAATCCAGACAACGCCACACGCGCGCGAGCTCCTGGTGGTTCGTTCATCTGCCCGAAAACGAGTGCTGTCTTCGACAACACACCCGATTCTTTCATCTCCATGTACAAATCATTTCCTTCACGCGTACGTTCGCCGACTCCCGCGAAGACAGAATAGCCACCATGCTCTGTCGCGATGTTATGAATGAGTTCTTGAATCAAAACGGTTTTTCCAACACCAGCTCCACCAAACAAACCGGTCTTTCCTCCTTTCAAAAATGGGCAAATCAGGTCGATCACTTTAATTCCTGTTTCAAACACTTCAAACTTTGTGGATTGATCCGCAAAGTCTGGCGCGGGACGATGGATCGGATCGCGACGCTTGCTCTTTACTTGAGGCATGTTGTCGATCGGATCACCCGTTACGCTAAACATGCGACCAAGTGTTTCTGGACCAACCGGAACTGAAATTGGCTGACCTGTATTTTCGACGGCCATCCCACGCGTCAACCCATCGGTTGTCGACATCGCAACAGCGCGCACCACACCGTTTCCAACGTGTTGCGCCACTTCCAAGACGAGCGTGGACCCATCCAGCTTTTTTACGGTCAGCGCTGTATTGATCGCCGGCAGTTCCTGTTCCTCGAACCGCACATCGACCACCGCTCCGATAATTTGAGAAATTGTTGAGGACATAGATGATTACGCTTCGAGAGCAGCTTTTCCGCTAGAAATCTCTGCGATCTCTTGCGTAATGCCTGCCTGGCGCGCTTGGTTAAAGGTGAAGGTCAAGTCTCCGATCATTTCCTCTGCCGCGTCTGAGGCACTTCGCATCGCCATCATGCGTGCGGAATGTTCTGAAGCCGCAGACTCGAGAACAGCTTGATAGATCATCGTTTCGATGAGACGTGGAAGAAGTTTATTCAAGACCGTGATCGGATCTGGTTCGAATTTGTATTCGAGGGGGGATTGGGGATTGGTAGTTGGTAGTTGGGAGGAGGATTTTAGAGGACCTTCTTTGTGTTCGTGTTCGGAATTTCTGAGTGGGAGGAGATCAAGAATGATCGGTTTTTGTGTGAGCGCGCTGACGAAATCTGTGTAGGCAATGATCACTTTTTGATACGTTCCCTTTGTGAATTCATCAACGATCATTTTTCCAATGGGGAGTATTTCTTCAAACTTTGGATTGTTTGTCACATCTGCGAAACTTGCAATGATCGGTTTCCCTGCTCGCCGCATCGCATCTGCACCTCGCTTTCCAATGCACACGGTATCGACGGAAACTCCTGATCTGAGTGTCGTCAAGGTAGAAAATGTTTTTCGAATCATGTTTGAATTGAATCCACCAGCCAGTCCTCGATCGGATGTGATCAGTACAAGTAAAACACGGTCGATCGTTTTGTGTGTTCGCAACAGCGGATGCATCGTCGTGTCTGTTACCTGTCCGATCGAGACGACGGTATCCCAAGCCAGCCGTGCATACGGGCGAGTCCCGAGCACAGAGTTCACCGCCTTGCGCATTTTCGATCCTGCCACAAGTTCCATCGCCTTGGTAATCTTGCGCGTGTTCTTGACCGATTTAATGCGACGTTTAATTGCTCGTGTCTGTAGAGCCATATAACCTAAACGCTACTCACTAAACGCTAAACGCTTCTATCTTCTCCTTTAAACCAGCAACGACTTCTTCGTTTAGCTCTTTTTTCTCTCGCAGTAAATCGAGCACCTTTGCTCCAGACGAACGCATGTAGGCAAGAAATTTATCTTCCCAGTCACGCACATTTTTTACCTCTACCTTGTCGAGGTACCCATTCGTAACGGCGTAAAGAGAAACAACCTGCTCTTCAAATGGCATTGGTTGATACTGTGGTTGTTTGAGAATTTCTGTGAGTCGGCGACCGCGTTCGATTTGAGACCGTGTGCGCTCGTCCATGTCATTTGCAAACTGAGCGAATGCTTCGAGTTCACGGAACTGTGCAAGAGCCAAACGAAGTGTTCCGGCGACTTTTTTCATCGCTTTTGTTTGTGCAGATGATCCAACACGAGAGACAGAGAGACCAACGTTCAAGGCTGGGCGTATTCCACGATAGAATAAATCTGTTTCCAAATAAATTTGTCCATCCGTGATCGAAATCACGTTTGTTGGAATATACGCAGAAACGTCACCTGCTTGCGTTTCAATAATCGGCAACGCCGTGAGAGATCCACCACCATTTTTTTCATCAACACGTGCGGCACGTTCGAGCAATCGAGAATGACAGTAAAATACATCTCCCGGATACGCTTCACGTCCCGGTGGACGTCGAAGCAAAAGCGAAATCTCACGATACGCCCAAGCGTGCTTAGAAAGATCGTCGTAAATCACGAGTGCATCCTCCCCTTTTGCCATAAAATATTCCCCAATCGTGCATCCTGAATACGGGGCAATAAATTGCAGTGATGCTGGATCAGAAGCCCCAGCCAAAACAATCGTTGTGTACTCCATCGCACCAGCCTCCTGAAGTTTTGCAACAATCTTTGCAACTTTAGATTCCTTCTGACCGATAGCCACATAAATACATTTCACTCCCAACCCTTTTTGATTGATAATCGTATCAATGGCGATCGCCGTTTTTCCTGTCTGACGATCTCCAATAATAAGTTCGCGCTGACCACGACCAATAGGAATCAAGGCGTCGATTGCTTTCACTCCTGTTTGAAGTGGAACACTCACCGACTTACGTGTCATGACGCCAGGAGCAATTTTTTCAATCGGAAAAAATTCTTTTGTATTCAGTTTTCCTTTTCCGTCGATTGGATTTCCAAGGGCATCTACGACACGACCAACAATCGCGTCAGAAATGGGAATCGACAAAATGCGCCCCGTCGTTTTCACAACATCTCCCTCTTTAATTTTCTGGGACTCACCAAGAATAATCGCTCCAACAATATCTTCCTCTAAGTTCAGCGCCACTCCATAGACATCATTTGGGAACAATAACATTTCGGAAGCCTGAACTTCCGAAAGACCTGAAATACGCGCAATTCCGTCACCGACCATCGTGACCGTTCCAACACGCTCTTCTTTGATTTCAGAAGAAAATGCCGCCACCTGAGCCTTCAACGCTTCAATCATTTCATTTTTTGTTGGCATATATTTGGGAGTTGGGGGTTGGTAGTTGGTAGTTGGGGGGTTGGTAGTTGGGGAATTATTCGGAAAGTTTTCTGCGGAGACGGTCGAGCTGGCCTGCAATCGTTCCATCAATGATGCGATCATTTACTCGTAGTTTGAGTCCACCGATCAGCTCTGGTCGGACGATTTCTTTGACCGTTCCATCTGCCGCCGCTTCAATCGATTTACGAATCGATGGCTTAAGTGGATGCGCGGATTCTGCCACCACAACGGTTGTCAGTCGACGTATCACCTCTCGAATCTTTGAAAGCTCTCCGCGTTTTGCAAAGACTTCAACAAACACGCGAGCTGTTTCTTGCAAGGCAGGACCAGACAGTCCTTCGCACGCGCGACAAACCATCTCGCTCAATTGTTTTACGGAGACTTTTTTCACATTACGTCATTTTACGCACGACTTCTTCTGCAAGTGAGTTCGCTTTTTTGTCATCAACAGATTCGATCAAAATCTTTTTTGCTGCGGCAACTGCAATCTCGACAAGTTCCTTACGCGCTTCTCGCATCATAGATTCCTGTTCACTCTTTAACTGAGCTTTTCCATGAACAATCACGCGTTCAACTTCACGCTTTGATTTTTCAACGAGATCGGTTTTGAGAGCTTCTGCATCGGTTCGCGCTATTTCCACAATCACAGACGCTTCTTTACGCGCTTCTGCCACAATCATTTTGCGTTCATCTTCTAGCGCGGCAACACGTTTTTCAACATGCTCCGCGTCCTTCATGCTTTTATCGATACGCGCGGTTCGGTCATCAAGCATTTTGATGATTGGTTTATACGCAAATTTCCAAAGCACAATCATCACCAACAAAAAGTTGACGAGTTGTGCGATAAAAATATCAACGTCGAGTCCAAGGGTGCCGATTCCACCTGTTGGTTCAGCGACTTCGGTTGTACTAATGGTGTTTGATTCTGTAGACATAGAGTTGGTAGTTGGTAGTTTGTAGTTAAGGAAAGGGAGTTCCTTAACTGCCGACTACCGGCTACAAAGTAAAACTTACGACAAGCGCGTAAATCGCGATAGCTTCCGCGAAGGCCATACCAAGCAACATTGGAACGAACAGTTTGCCTGACGCTTCTGGATTGCGACCGATCGCTTCCATAGCTTTTGCGCCGATGAGACCAACTCCAAGACCTGGACCAAGAGCACCGACCCCCATAGCAATTGCTTTTGCAAGAGGGACCATTGTTTCTGTTTCCATAAGATTATAACTGAGTGATTTAGTGACTGAATCATTAAGTGATTGAGTGAAAAAATGCTCAACGACTTAATGACTCAACGACTTAATGACTCAACGACTTAATGACTCTCTTTTGCATGCGCTTCCTCCCCATGTGCTTCGGTCGCAACGGTGAAATACGCAAGGGTCAACATGGCAAACACGGTCGCTTGGATGGCACCTACGAGAATTTCAAGAAACATGAAAGGAATCGGAAGAATGTAGGAAAAAATGCCGAGCATCACAGTAAGCAACACCTCACCTGCAAAAATATTTCCGAATAAACGTAAGGAGAGGGAAAGGACCTTTGCGATCTCAGAAATGATTTCAAGAAGACCGACGGCAAATTCTATGAGCGCGACAAAAATGGCAAGGATTCCTTTGTTGTAGGACTTGAGAACACCACGGACGTTTACAAACTTGCTAACATGATTTGTAACTCCAATCGTTCGCAATCCAATCACATGTGACGTAATCACAGCAAATAACGCGATTCCAAGGGTGAGATTCAAATCACTTGCTGCGGGACGAAGCAATGGGATGAGTTCAATTTTTCCATGCATTTCTCCCCAGACGCCAATCGATCCTGTTCCCGGAAGAAGTCCGATCCAGTTTGAGAAAAGAATAAACAAGAAGATGGTCGCGATAATCGGAAAAAATTTTCGTGCACGAGGAGCATCACCTGTGACCTTTTGAATTTCCACAAGCATAAATTCAACGATCGCTTCCGTAATGTTTTGAATTCCATGTGGAACGAGCGATTTCTTTTTTGATACAACGAACGCAACCACAACAAAAAACGCGAGCGCAATCCAACCATTGACCATCGCATTGGTAATTGGAAATGCACCCACGTGAAATATCGGTTCAGCCGCTGCTGGAGGAATAATCATAACGTTTGATACGGACCTACGGACATTACAGAACTACGGAATGATGGTGTTATCCTTATCGAGATCTTGATATTGTTTTGCGTAGAATTTTGCTTTTCGAACGACGATGATTGCCGTGAGAATCAGAGCAACGGCGAGAGAGAGAATGAGTAATTTTGGCTCTGTTCCATATCTCGTATCGAGCCATTTACCAAACAATGCTCCAAGAACCGCAGGAACAGCGATCGTTCCGCTGAAGTCAGCAAACACTTTAAACGCAAGCCGCTGATAAGCGCGATCGTCGGACATAAGACCTGTGGATAGGCGCGAAAAGTATACTCTTTTGGCTCGGAACGGTCAACAGAAAATAAAAAAGGGCGGGGATAAACTCCCACACCCTCAGTTGAACGTCCGTGCGAACCACTCCGGCCGTGTCTTGTGATCTCCACGCTTGCGACAGGCGATGTAGTCGCGAGCAATTCTCTGCCCTGCAAGTCCGAGTTGATCTCGCTCGTCAACAATGCGTTGTTCCAGATCCTCAAGCGCAGAGTTTCCACCTGCCTGAACGTCTGTTGCCATGCTTTCAATCTGACAAAATGCCAGATCCAAATCGTCTCGCAACCCAGGCCATCCAACACTGGATCTTCCAGGAAGCGGTTGAGAGACACGCACGGGGGGAGCCAAATTTGAAAGTTTTGATTTTGAGTGAGTTGAATCCCCAGGTTCATCGCCAGGCTGTTTGAACTCCACGGTTCTCGTAGTCCTCTCTGGAGCCTTGTGCGATTCGTCGGCTTTGGCGGTGATCGAGCGTGCGATCTGGAGATAGGAAATCAAGAAGATGATCTCACCTTCTGAAAGGTCAGCGATCTTCTCGGCTTCCGGAAGATCGGCGATTTCCTTTTTCAACCAACCAATCGGTCGACGCTTTTTCTTTGTGTCCTCTGCGATCGTGTCGACCATGTTCATGATCGTCACGATTCGTCCGATCGTATCCTCATCCGCACCTGCGAGAGCAAGTGCAACAAGAAGTGGTTCTGCAAGCGTACTCACATCCCCAGTCAGTCCGAATATCGGCTTGTCTTGGATGTCGGGAACATCCTCTGCCTTGATGGCCGTTCCACTCACCGCTGCAAAAGCAACGGCATTCATCGTAATTTCGAGACTCATGAGAACTCCGTTGAAAAATTGTTCTGCCTTTGATAAGCCAAAGCCAGGAGGTCACGATACATGTTTTTGGTCAGTTTGTCAATCCACCCAAACGCTAATTTCCCCAATTTCCCTTGTATTTCTCTAATTTCCAGCCGATAAATCAACTTGGCTTGACAAATAGCCATTTTCTTGTTAGTTTACTAACTCGAACATCGGCAATTCTGCTGGTCGGAGAGAAGGTTTTTCAAGGAGAAAAGTCATGGGTCAGCCCAACAATCGTTCGGATGTCGAAACCAATCGCAAAAGTGGACTCGCCCTCGCGCGAGACCTCAAAATCATGGAGCATCTCAAGATGTTCGAGGATCTGCGCATTTACGTTGATCCGGCGCGAATCGGTGACGAAAAGCATCCGTCGGTCGAGGTCGTGACCGGCCTCATCTTCCGACCAAGCGACAAGGAAGCGGTTGTCATGCCACTGTCGCCCAAGGCCAATGGAATGAAGCGTGTGACGAAGGGTCATAGAGGTGACCTGATCGTCTCGTTCCAGATCGCGGCGGTCGTGGCATGGAGTCGTCAGAATGAGGATGGTGAGACCGTTCCACTCGATTCGGAAGGTGCGGTCGAAGTCATTCCGGCTGATGTGCTGCACACCTACGGAGATGACTCGAAGCCGTTGATCCCCATCAACAAGCCGATCAACAGTGTGATCGCATGGGAGTACAACCAGTACGGCGACAAGGTGATGGGGCTCTTCCTCCCCTACGACTTCGCACGAGCGACGGCGGAAGGATGGTGGATTCTTGGTGACGTTGTCGCAGACTTCACGCTGTACCCCGGTCTCAGCCGGCGGCGAAAGGGGCAGGTGGAAGCCAAGGCGATCCATCCGTCTGGGAAGGTCATCGTTGCCTTGCACCCCGTTCTGGACTTCACGAAGCAGGAACGATACGCGTTCATCGAACGCGGTGGGATGATCGGTCTCATTCCTCTTCCGCAAGTCGGGAAGGTCGATGTCGAGGCTGCAGTTGATGCCGCTGAGATCGAGATCCAGGGCGAGAAGGTTGAGCCTGGGCCTGATGATTTCGTCGTCGGAAACAAGCTCCGCAACGTGTGGGAGCAGTTGAAGGAATTCAACGTGACGAGCGAGACGCCGCTCAAGGCCCTACGCGCGGTTCGTAAGAAGATCGTGACGCAGAAGCACCCCGATCAGCTGCAGGGTCGGTTGACGAAGGCGAAGACGCCCGCAGCTCTGATCAAGACGCTCGTGGGGTCCGCAAGCGTTCAGCTTCCGCTGTTCACTGCGGCAATCGACCGCACGATCGAACTCGCCGAGGAGCGGGAAAAGATCGAAGCGATCAAGCAAGGTCTGCCGAAAGCGGACGGAACGCCCAACGGCGAGTCTGCTCCGCCGGCCGAGTAAAGACTAGACGGACAGATCTCCTGAGCGACACCATCGTGTGTCGCTCATTTTTTATATCCCAAACAATCGTTTCGCGTTCTCTGTCGTCACACGCGCCACTTCTTCAACAGAAACTTTTTTCAACTCAGAAATTTTTTGTGCAACATACTCCACCATCCACGGCTCATTGCGTTTGCCACGGTTTGGGACTGGAGTGAGGTATGGAGAGTCGGTTTCGATCATAATGTGTTCGAGTGGAAGGTCGCGGACGACCTGTTGAAGCGGAGAAATTGGACCATCAGATTTTCTTGGCGGAAAGGTAATCACTCCGGTAAACGAAATCAAAAATCCGAGCTCGACATACGCATTTGCTTCTTCGAGTGTTCCGGTAAAACAGTGCACGACTCCGCGGCGCTGGAGCTTCCCTGCTTCGACGAACTCGCGGATAATCTGTAGCTGATCGGTATGTGCACTTGTGGTGAGCGTAGGCGAACCATCGCGACAATGAATGACGACAGGAAGACCAACCTCGCTCGCAAGATCAAAATGCTGCCGGACGGTTTCCTTCTGCTTCGCAATCAGTTCGTTTCGGTCGAAATGCTCTGGCAACCGATAATAATCGAGCCCACACTCTCCAATTGCCACACACTTCGGATGCCGAGCTAGATCGAGGTAGTAATCGTGATCAAACATCTCACAACGAGTCTTGATCTTAACCTTTTCGCCTTCCCCCAGCTCCTGCTCATCCACAAACTCCTGCTCGCACAAATGATTCGGATGCAACCCAACCGTCGCCCACACCCCATCATACTTCTCCGCAACCTTTAACCCGTTCGCACTCGTGGTCGTCTGCGTCCCAACCGTAATCATAAACACACCCTTTTGCAGGGTGCGGAGAATCACGTCGTCCATGTCGTCGCGATAGGCGTTGAAGTGGACATGGCAGTGGGTGTCGATCATAGAAACGTGGATGAGCCGAATTACTTTACTAGCCTCACGCTCTCCGGAAACAGCACCTGAATTGCAGCCATCGTTGCTAAGAGATAGTCGCCGACACTTGATGATTCCAGAGCAGCCTTGACCGCCGTGTCTGGGAGATACTGCAGTGCAAAAAATAAAACAACGCCAACAACGAGCACTCCTTCAACAAATCCAAATACGCCACCGAGCAACCGGTTGATCGAACTGGCAAATGGAATCATGGCGAACACTCCAAGGACGCGTTCGATTACCCAGAAAAGCAATCCAATCAAACGCGAGATGAGCAAGAAGATGATGATGAAAAGAATTACCTTTCCAAGTCCACCATCACCAAACAAAAACCCGAGTTTTTCAAATGCGGGATCGATGAGACGAGTCGTGACGACGATGCCGAGGATTGTTCCAATGAGACTTCCAAGTGTATGGACAAGACCAAAAAACAGTCCGAATAGGACAAAAAGTCCGACGATGGCAATCAGGATGATATCGACTAACGGCATACTATTCTTTTCGTGGGAATAATGGTTCCCCTTTTGTTATTGTACCACCTGGCGCAAGTTCTCCCCAAGCGGAGGCTCTAGGAAGTGAAATGGTTGCCGGATCAATAGATAGGTCTGCGAGGATTTTTTCTGCAGACGCTGGAATCACCAGTAACAATGCAACGGCGATGTGTCGAACGGCTTCGATCAACTGATATAAGAATGGTGCAACGTCGCGACCTTCTTTCACGGCTTTCCATGGCGCTTCGTCGTCGATCGATTTATTGCACACCGCAACAAGATCTTCGATCGCGCGGATGGCTTCGTCAAAACGATAACGATCGAGTGCAGACTGATATTTTTTCC
>CALRHL010000031.1 GCA_943359455.1 Candidatus Uhrbacteria bacterium RIFOXYB12_FULL_58_10 | reverse complement strand
TGGCTCCGGGGGTGGGATTCGAACCCACGACCAATTGATTAACAGTCAACTGCTCTGCCACTGAGCTACCCCGGAACATACTTACTTCCTCCACGAAACAGTCTCAGCCAGAGGCTGACCAGCCTGATGGCTGGAACTGCTCTGCCACTGAGCTACCCCGGAATAGAGTTTCTCATTCAGCGTCGAGAGTATAGCAAGTGGCTTGAAGGTGGGCAAGAGGATGCTATACTGACAGTATTATGAAATCACATCTCCTTCCCTGCTTACTCATCTCTCTCGCGGCGACCCTTGTTGCGGTTGCGTTCTGGAAACCATCTGATCTTGCTATAAACCAATCCGGACTATATGAATTCGACCAACGGATTTCTATCGTTGCAACTTTTTATCCCATCGGAGAATTTGCTCGACAGGTTGGTGGAGATCTTATAACTGTCACTGTTCTCACTCCTGCTGGTGCAGAACCGCATGAGTATGAGCCGACGCCGCAGCAAATTGGTCAGGTGTATGATGCGGATATTTTCTTGACCAATGGAGGTGAAGTGGATGTGTGGGCAACGGATTTGATTCCAGAACTTGAAACGCGTGGAGTGAAAACAGTTGAGATGAGCACGGTGATTGATACGTTGGAAATGGAAGAAGATGGCGAGGTACAAATGGACCCACACTTCTGGCTTGATCCGTCGTTGGCAATGCATGAAGTCGAACTCATTCGTGATACACTGTCATCAGTCGATCCAAAAAATATATCAACCTACACGCTAAACGCTACACGCTACCTCGCTGATCTCTCCGCACTCGATACTGCTTTTCAAACAGAACTTGCTACGTGCGATCAACGCACCGTCGTCACATCTCACGACGCGTTTGGATACATGGCAACGCGTTACCATTTCACCATTCTTTCTTTACTTGGATTATCTCCGGAAGAAGAACCGTCAGCTGGCGAACTTGCAGACATTGCAAAAGAAGCAAAAGCAAAGGGAGTGAAGTATATTTATTTTGAAACACTTGTGAGTCCAAAACTTTCGGAAACGATCGCGCGTGAAATTGGCGCAACGACTCTTGTTCTCAACCCGCTCGAAGGGTTATCAGAAAAAGAAATCTCTCAGGGTGAATCGTATCTTTCTGTCATGCGACAAAATCTTGCAAATCTAAAAACCGGCATGGTATGCCACGACTAACAGCTCCTCCCATTATCACGGCGACAAACCTGTCCTACATTCGCAATCACGAAATGTTGATTCAGGATTTTTCTTTTGAAATTCGCACGGGTGACTATGTCGGAGTGATCGGTCCAAACGGTGGAGGGAAAACAACGCTGTTGCGGTTGTTGCTCGGCCTGTTGAAACCAACCAGTGGAGAAATCCATGTGCTTGAAGGAAAACCCACAGACGTGTCTGTCCGAAAACAAATCGGTTATGTCCCCCAGCGTGGTGGAAATCTCGATCTGCAATTTCCAGCTACGGTCGAGGAAGTTGTTCGCTCCGGACGAACCACACAACTTGGATTTTTAGAACATCACGGTGGGACGCACGAACAAATCGTTCAACAAACAATGATGGAGATGGGAATTGATGAGCTACAAGGCAGACCGATCAGCCAACTCTCCGGCGGAGAACGGCAAAAAGTCTTGCTAGCACGCGCGATGGTTGCACAACCAAAAATTTTGTATTTAGATGAACCACTTGACGGACTTGATCCCGCATCGCGTGAAACATTTTATGAACAGCTTCGTCACATCAATGAGGCAGGTGTCACGATTATTTTTGTTTCCCACGATGTTCACGCGATCGCAAAAGAAGCAAACTCAGCGATCTGTCTCAAACATCAACTCGTGTGTCATGGAGACAACGCCTGCCACATCGATCGCCGGCAGTTGCGAGACCTGTTCCACCCCGACCGTGAAGACATTTTGAGTCACCACCACACACACTAATATGCTCGAAATTTTTGAATTTGATTTCATGCGTCGCGCCATGCTCGTTGGGCTCATGGTCGCCATTGTCGCACCAACGATCGGATTATTTTTTGTCGTCCGTCGTTACTCAGCAATGGCAGACACCCTTGCGCACGTCTCTTTTGCAGGAGTTGCCGCCAGTTTATTCGCAGGGTTTGCGGCGATCCCAACCGCGCTTGTCTTTTCGATCTGCTCCGTTCTTGGGATCGAACATTTACGCGAGAAAAAAATACTCCCACCAGACACGATTCTTTCTCTTTTCTTATTTGGCTCTCTCGCGCTTGGTGTCGTTCTCCTTGGTTTGTCACACGGAAAAAACGTAAACATCATCAACTACTTATTTGGAAATATCGTCACGGTAACGCAAACGGATCTCGCTTCAATTTTTCTTCTCGGAATCATTACCCTTGTTCTTACAAAAATACTCTGGCGACAACTGTTCGCTGTTTCCATTGACGAAGACATCGCTGAAGCCGTCGGGCTCCCTGTAAAAAAACTCAACCGCCTGCTCGCAGTTCTCGGAGCATCCACCATCGCAATCTCCATGAGCGTCGTCGGTGTTCTACTCATTGGTGCGCTCATGGTCATCCCAACGCTCGCTGCGATGCAATTTCGTGTTGGATTTCAACAAACATGGAAAATTTCCGTCATCATTTCTGTCCTTTCCGTTCTCCTAGGACTGATCAGTTCGTTTTATCTAAACCTTGCCAGTGGAGGAACAATCGTGCTATTTACTGTTGGATTCTTCCTATTCGCCACTTTTATACCATCTCCTACTAACGCTTCGGCATAGCCCGTTCTAAATCGTGGCGAGACGAAGAGAAAAGTCTGAGGCATATCCGTAGATATGTTGAAGATTTTTCTCAAAGTCGGAGCTCGATTTTGGACGGGATGGTGCCGGATGGTTCGTAGAAGATGGTATTACTTCAAATCGGAAAAATCGAATAAACTACTTGTAGTGAGCTTTTCGAACTATGAATCAAAAACAAACTAGACTCATTGCAGCCGGTTTTATTTTTTGTCTTTCATTTCTCTTGACGACAAAAGTTGTTCATGCACAAACATCGGAATACGAAGTTGCAAAAATTATTGAGTTCACAGCAGAGGGTGATACACAATACGGAGATGCAACCAAACATTGGCAAACGTTCAAAGCGATTCTTTTAGATGGTTCAAAGCAGACGGTGAGCGTCATGCAAAATGAACTATACCTTTCAAATCAGGCACTGACGGTAAACGTTGGAGATAAAGTCGTTGTCGTAGAAGACACGATCGCGGGCGGTGAAAATCAGTTCTTACTTGTCGACGCATACCGCATCCCAGCGCTTTGGATATCAACCGGATTCTTCGTCCTCCTCGTCCTTATCTTCGGACGACTCAAAGGTCTCTCTTCCCTTCTTGGACTTGGGACAAGTATCGCCGTAATCGTTTTCTATATCGTCCCGCAAATCATCTCAGGTGCCGATCCACTTTGGATTAGCTTATCTGGATCATTCCTGATCGCAACCGTCTCCTTATTCCTCGCACACGGCTTCAACAAACGCACGCTCGTCGCCTATGGCGGCACGATGATCACGCTCGTCATTTCTGTATTTGTCGCCGTACAAGCAGTAACGTTCACACGTTTGTTTGGAACCGGCACCGAAGAAAGCCTGTACGTGTTGTCTGACCTGCCTGGAATAAGCTTGCAAGGATTACTTCTAGGTGGAATCATGCTCGGACTGCTCGGTGTACTCGATGATATCACCACCGCACAATCTGCCGTTGTCGACGAACTCAAGCAAGCAAATCCGGCATTATCCCGCAAAGAGCTCTACCGCCGCGGAATATCCGTCGGTCGCGAACACATCGCCTCGCTCGTCAATACACTCGTCCTTGCCTACGCCGGCGCTGCGCTCCCACTCTTTTTACTGTTCGTCACCGACCAAGGCCTCCCTCTCTGGGCGATCTTCAACAACGAAATCATCGCCGAAGAAATCGTCCGCACTCTCGTCGGTTCCGCCTGTCTGATATTGGCTGTCCCGATTACGACAGGAATGGCGGCGTGGGCGTTTCAGAAAAAATCATGAAAACACGACTCAATAAACACTTAGCAGATCGCGGAATGTGTTCACGTCGAAAGGCGGATGAACTGATTTCGGCTGGAGAGGTGCTTGTAAACGGAAAAATTGCCGTGCTTGGGATGCAGGTGGATGAGACAGACGATGTGCGATTGAAAGGTGCGGTTGTTGCGGCGGAAAAACCAAAGCCGGTGTATTACGCCTTTCACAAACCGGTCGGTATCATAACGAGTGTGGATCCAAAAGCACGTGATTCCCTGCTCACTTTTTTGAAACTACCAGAACGAGTATTTTCTATCGGACGCTTGGACGTCGCATCATCAGGACTTTTGATTCTCACAAATGACGGACGACTCTCGGAACGAATTACCCATCCACGATACGATCACGAAAAAGAATACATCGTGTCGGTTTTGAAACCAATCAGTGATCAACAGCTCGAAGAAATGCGAACGGGAATGATGATTTTAGGATCAATGACAAAACCAGCCGTCATTAAACGCATGGACGACCGCACCTTCTCGATCATTCTTACCGAAGGACGCAACCGCCAAATTCGCCGTATGTGTGAATCTCTCGGCCATGTCGTCGATCATCTCAAACGCATTCGTGTCATGAATATCAGGCTTGAAGAACTGCCTGTGGGAGATGTCCGTCCCCTTACGAAAGCAGAAACGGAAACGCTTCTGAAGTCGATTAAATAAAAAACGTGTAGAAGCAAATCTGCGTCAATACACGTAGAGCGTCTTAGAATTGAAAAGGATTCGACCGGACTGCCTTTTGCGCTTCGCACTGCTCCTTGTTGTAATGATCCATGGAACAAGGATCGGGAGAAAATATCCAATGTATTCCTCCTAGAATAAAAAGGATAAGTATCACGGTCAAAAAAAGTGCAATGGCTACATTCCAAACAGTGTACTCTTTATTAGACATGAAACCTCCGTGAGTTGAACGTTTTAGAATGACGGAGTCGTATCAACTCCTGCCTCGCGTTGAATCTTACACTTTGCTTCATCGTAGTGAGACGGAAGACATGGATTCATCCAATCCACAAATGCCATCCATCCACCACAACAAAGTACGATCAGGCCGATTGTGTAGAGCAGAGAAAAAAAGAGCTTGAGCTTTGATGGCTCTTCTTCAGGTTTAGAAGATTGACCCGTCATGACTACCTCCACCTGTACTGAACCAGTTCTATAAAAGATTGTCAACGACTTTAAACAACAGCGACAATGGTGTATTTCACATCTCCTTTCTGCGAAATAACGGTGACACAGTCCCCAACTTTGTGCCCGACAAGTGCGGCGCCAAATGGAGAGAGGTACGAGATGCGGCCGCGAAGTGGGTTTGTTTCTTGAGATCCGAGAATTTCAAATGTCGTCTGAAGTCCTCCTGTTTCTACCGTCACCGTTGAACCGATGCGAACACGCCCATCATCTGATCCGATCGTGATCGGAACCGCGTATTTAATTTTTTCTTGCAATGACAGAATGCGACTATTGATTCGACGCAGCTGCATCTTCGCATAACTATACGCGGCGTTATCAGATAAATCCCCCATCGCTGCACAGCGTCGTAATTCTTCGGCGGCTTCTGGACGATCGTTTTTCTCAAGCCGAACAATTTCATCTTGCATGCGCTTAATCGCTTGAGGTGTCAAAAAAGCGTCTGATTGTTTTTTCGACTGTGCAAGCACTTCTGATCTTCTTATTGGTACACGCATAAGGATTTGTGGTAGAATGATAACATTATTTAGGGGGAGTCCCATAATTCATTTTTATATGTGTACCTTTCCACAACGTCTCGGTCTCACGCTTGGGACATTTGCCGCGCTTGCTCACGCCGTTTGGGCACTCTTTATTGCCATTGGTTTGGCACAGCCGCTCATGGTCGGAATCATGAGAATGCACTTTATCGAGGAAAATCGAAACGTGAGTGATTTCTTTCTTGGAGACGCTATCGTGTTCATTTTTGTCTCATTTGTTATCGCGTATGGATTCGGCTGGGTTCTCGGCACCATCTGGGAACGAGTGAACAAAATGAAGTAAAACAACTGCCAGACCTTGACAAAAACATGAAAATACAGTACTATTCTGCTTGATTCGTCCGCCTTGTGTGGACAATAGACTCGATTCTCGTACGTCAGCGTTAAGGTGACACGAAGAAATTCGGGTCACCTCTTTGCTTCTAAAATGGCGATCTGTTGGCTTGCGGCTGTGGTACGCCCTCAACGTACTAAAAGGTACGTCTCGGTTGCGTTCCTCGCCGCGCACCAACATCTCATCTATTTATAGAAGCAAATCAAAACTATGACGAACCAGAACGACCCCCAAAACGGGGGCTTCTATGGTCTTGGCATTGCGCCAAGCCTCCTCGACGTGATCGCGCGTCTTAAATACACGACGCCAACTCCTATTCAGCACAAGGCAATTCCGATTGCCGTGCAAGGAAAGGACGTCATCGGGATTGCACAAACGGGAACGGGAAAAACATTGGCTTTTACCATTCCAATGCTGATGCGCCTTGCTGCCACGAAAGGCAAAGGGCTCATTTTGTTACCTACACGCGAGCTTGCCCTACAGGTGGACGAGACACTTCAAAAAATTGGAAAACAAGCAGGGCTTCGCACCGCCGTGCTCATCGGAGGTGCTTCGATGCACATGCAAAATCAGGCGATCAAAAAAAATCCACATGTGATTGTGGCAACTCCTGGACGTTTGAATGATCACCTTGATTCCAAAACAGTCATGCTTGATAAAGTCACCGTCCTCGTTCTCGACGAAGCAGATCGCATGCTCGACATGGGTTTTGCTCCACAGATTAATCGTATTTTGAAACACGTACCAAAAGAACGTCAGACGATGTTGTTTTCAGCAACCATGCCACCAGAAATTTCAAAGATGGCTGCACAGTACATGGCAATGCCAGTGCGAGTAGAAATTGCACGTGCGGGAACGGCTGCGGAAAAAGTTGAACAGGAATTGTTTGTCGTTTCAAAAAACGATAAGCTTCGCCTTCTCGATAAACTGCTTCAAGAATATCACGGAACGGTGTTGGTTTTCTCACGCACAAAACACGGAGCGACAAAAATTTGTCGTGCCCTTAAAAAGATGAATTATACTTCTGCTGAAATTCACTCGAATCGCTCGCTCAGCCAACGTCGCGAAGCGCTCGACGGTTTTAAGAATGGAAAATACCGCGTACTTGTAGCAACGGATATTGCGGCACGTGGAATTGACGTTATTGGAATTGAACTCGTTTTGAACTTCGATCTTCCTGATCAAGCAGAAGACTATGTACACCGTATCGGTCGCACGGGCCGCGCTGGTATGGTTGGAAAAGCAATTTCCTTTGCAACTCCAGATCAAGGCAAGGATGTACGAGAAATTGAAAAACTTGTGCGTATACAACTCGCCATTACAAAAACACCAACGCTTCCACCTGCACGGGCTCAAGAAGCATTCGACTCCCGTGATCATGAACGTGAACAACGCGGATTTGGCGGACGACGTTCATCACATTCCTCTGGACGCTCTTCAACCACTCCTCATCCATCCACCACCCCTCGTCCCGCACACCAATCTCGTTCTTCACATGTCCCGAGACATGCCCCACGCAATCCAAATGCCGCGCGCTTCACATCAACTCCAGGCGAGCGTGCTCCAAAACAGGCACCTCGGTCTGGCTCCACATCGATTCCTGGCACAAAGCCAAACTACGATAGCGAATACCGAAAGGATAAAGGAGCGAAAGGTGGTGGCCACAAAAAACCAGGAGGCGGACGTCCACCGCGTGGACCAAGACAGTTTTTTGGAGGAATGGGAGTGTAGGACGAAGTAAAAAGTAAAAGGTAAAAAGTATAGGATGAAGTAAAAAGTAAAAGGTCAAGGTGTTGGTGCTTTGATCTTTTTTATTTCAAGATCGCGTTGATGGTTCGTTCAACTGCCCCAAGTGGTTCGATCGCGATTTCGTCTTGAAGATGCGCTTTGTCGTGATACTGAAATGGATTGTCGAGATCGCGAATAAGATAGATCATGTAGATAAGAAGATACGAGATTCCTGACGTGATGAAAAGAGATTCAATAAGCGGTCCCATGTCGACAAAAAGCATGGAGATGATCACGAGTCCTGTAAACAGCTCGGACACGGCATACGCCGGAGTCACCACAGACGCTTCTCGAATATTTCGCATGCGAATCACGGTACGACGAACAGACGCGACTTCTTGTTTCAGACGCACAAGAAAATTTGCCTGCGTGTGTGGCTCGAGTTCTGCAAAAAGCATGTTGTATTCGCGCAATCTGTTGATAACGGTCCTTGTGTTATCCTTGTGATGAAACCAACGTGTGATCGTCGTAATCACGAGTTGTGTATGTGAAAGACATGCCATCGCTATCTGACGTGCTTCTGGTTTAATGGAAAGCGCTTCACACTCCTCCACAATTGAATCAAGTGCTGCAGACATTTCTCCTGGAATTTTTTCTGCCTCCTTATAGTCTGGCATAGCACAAGACAACAAGAATCCAAGCAAAAATACATCCGCTGCGACAAATGTTGAAAAATAGCTGTTGAGTTCCATAAACTGGAATCCACCAACAAATACAATCCATTTAACGACTGCGATCAAAAAAACAAATGGGAATACTTTCAACGTGAGATGATGCTTTGAAAGAAATGTTCGAACCATATAGCATAGAGATCTCTGCAAAAGTCCAGTACGAGGCCAAATCGAGTCAGATTCGTACTGGGGACATGAACGATTTCGAGGTGATATGCAGATATCATTGAGGAATCGTGAATGTGTCCAGTGCGAAGATGGCCGATTTGGAGCCGTGCTGGACTTTTGCAGAGGTCTCCATATAGTATAGCATATGAAACTCTGGACGCGACTCCTTCGATGGTACGACAAACATGGACGTGATCTTCCGTGGCGAAAAACGCGTGATCCGTATCGGATTTTGGTTTCGGAAATCATGTTGCAACAAACTCAGGTATCGCGTGGATTGTTGTTTTATGATCGATGGCTGGGGCAGTTTCCAGACTTTGAGACACTTGCGAAGGCATCGAACGCGGACGTTATTCGGGCGTGGGCGGGGCTTGGGTATAATCGAAGAGCGATCATGTTACGGGATAGTGCGAGACAGGTGGGGAAAAATCCGAAATTCGAAGTACGAAATCCGAAAAAAATAAGAAAAATACAAATTCAAAATACTGAAAACGAAGATCTGTGGCGACAACTTAAAGGAATTGGGCCGTATACAGCGGCAGCGATTGCGGCGTTTGCATTTCGAGAACGGACGATTCCGATTGATACGAATATCCGACGGGTGCTTGGGCGGTTACTCTTTGCACTTCCCTATCCGCAACCAGGCGTTGACGACAAAATTCGTCGCAACATCGATCGGGTCCTTCCTCGTCTCGGACGGTTCTACGACGTGCCGCAAGCCTTGTTCGATCTTGCGACATTGCACTGCACCAAAGTTCCTGACTGTTCCAGCTGTCCAATGCGTACCGTCTGTCCTGCGTCAACAAAATTTCTGTCCGGCCGAGTTCGTGTCCCGAAACAAATGATCAAAAAACCCATCGAAACGAAGCATGGCGACAAAAAATTTCCGGATCGGATTTATCGTGGAAGGATTTTAAAACTGGTCCGAACAAATGGGACAGTCCTGATCAGCACGATTGGACAGGAAATCGACACGACCTACAACAAAAAACAGGACCACGTGTGGGTCCTGGCAATGCTTTTACGGTTAGAAAAGGACGGGCTTATTTCACGTCGTGGAAAGACGATTCAGCTTCCTGAGTAAACGAGTTCAGAACGCAGACGATCTTCGTCAAATCGGTACGGTTCCCCGAGCCACGACACGACATGCCGCGCGTCTTCGATCGCACTGCCGATACAACACGATCCTCCTGGCGAAGGTGACATCGTAAAGATGATCGGATCATGTGGAGCTACAATTTTTTCGGCTCCGACGGCCATCCGACCTGTATCAAGATCGATCGGCTGACCACGCACTCCACCAGCACCACGATCGAACTGGAGATCATCCGCTCGAACAGCTGGAATAATTTTCCGAACATCATGCGCAAGACGCTCCTTCCCAATCAACGGAATCTCGTACAACGCCTGCTTGAGCCCAAACCCGAACAGGTCTGTATCCGAGATCGTGCGTGCCAATCCGTACATGCCACGAGGCGTCAGTGTTCCTGATCGTAGAAACTCAAGCGCGCTTTTCCATGACCCTTGTTCCAGAAAACAGGTGAGACTCGTCGTCGGTCCGATCCGAGTTTCCTCAGGATCATAGACCGCCGGATCAGCATGAAGTGACACAAACGGAATTTTTGGATTTCCTTGCACGGTGTACACCTTTCCATTCAACGCACCTTGCACTCGATAGAAGTTCCCCATCACCGGAAAGAGAACAAGGTTTTTCCCAAGTCCCATTCGATGCGCGAACAAAAGACTTGCGGATCCGGCACAGACAACGACCGTTCGAGCTCGAATACTTGATGGACCTGTCCGAACAAGAAACCCATCCGACGTCCGCTCGATCGC
>CALRHL010000030.1 GCA_943359455.1 Candidatus Uhrbacteria bacterium RIFOXYB12_FULL_58_10 | reverse complement strand
TCAACATTTTTTTCAACCGCCGCAAGGTCTTGAAGCGCCCAGCCGAACGTTGGGTGTGCGGACATTCCCTTCGATTTTTGAAAAACGGTTTCGGTCACCATGGTTGCGGCCATGGTCGCATATCCACCGGTAAATGATTTTCCTAAAGTTAGAATGTCCGGTTCCAATCCCCAAAGTTCTGAGGCAAACATTTTTCCGCATCGACCCATGCACGTAGCGACTTCATCCATCGCAAGAAGCACAGCATATTTTCGGCATAATTTTTGTATCGCAGGATAAAAATTCACAGATGGAATGATACATCCCGCATTTGTCCAAACTGGTTCTGATAAAAATGCCGCCACATTTTGGCGTTTGCAAACAGCCTCAAATTCTTTCACAACGTTTATTTCATCTGGAACTGATCTTGGCATGAGCAACTTGATAAACCCATCTACGATTGGTCCAGATTGTTTTTCAAAAGCATTCCCAAGTGATCCTGCACCATAGGTGTGTCCATGGTAGACATCGTCAATCGTCACGATCGTTGGTTTTCCCGTTGCCAACCGTGCGGCTTTGATCGCAAAATCAACGGCCTCCGATCCACTACACGCACGAATCACACGATTCAATTTTCCTGGCGCGAGTTCAATGAGTCGCGACGCAAATCGTTCATGCCGTTCCACACGAAACCAAGGTGGTTCATGGAATCCTTCCCGCGCTTGTTTCGAGATTGCCTCAGACATCTCCTTATTTTTCCACCCAACAGTCCCCACACACCAACCTGTCTGAAAATCAAGATATTTTTTCCCGTGTTTTTCGAAAATATACGATCCGTTTCCACGCACAAAATCAATCGGCGCCGAACCATAATCCGCAAGATGTTTGCTCATATAGGAAACAGTATATCAAAAAAACTCCGCAACGGGTTAGTCGCAGGAGTAGGCGTGGTGGACCAGTTCGGCGATCAGTATTTCCTCAGGATCAGGACGATCTCCAAACGCGATCCATGTGTAGATCGGATATCCGTCTGGATTGCGGATGTGGACAGCTCGACTTCCATCTCGAATTTTTCTGCATTCGTTCAGAAGAAAGTTAATCGCACGTACCATTTTGAATCTCGTAAACGGAATGTAGATACGGACGCCGTTTCGACTCTGGAAGTCCTTGATTGCCTGTTCGGGAAATCCAAGGATGAATCCTATGAATGACTGACGATCGAACGCGTGAGTGAGATTTTCATCCGCTGACTGATCGTGGCGCCATCCAACTTCCAGAGCGAACATTGGTTGGCGATCAACTCGCGCGAGAACGGCCTTAACGTTGATGATCATGAAGAACTGATGTTCAGTTTCTGACTCTTTTGCTGTGAGACTCAGAGACGGAAACGGGAGTTGGTCGAAGAGCGCGGCAAGCGTTGGGTTTTCCACTCCTTTCCAATCAAGGATCAGTACGGCTGGTTTGGCTTCAAGGACAAACGCCTCGATCTCCTCAAAATCACATCTGACTTCGACATCCCGAGTAAGCTCTGCATACAGGGCTCGAGCGAGCATGTTTGCATCCTGACGAGAAAGATGTCTTTTCATGTTTCCTCCAGAGCAGAATCATCAACTTTTTTAGACGTTTTGTCAATCCTCTGTATGAGACCGTTGCAAGAGCGATTGGATCACTTCGATATTTGCGAGGCGTTTTGGAATTTTGGTTTTTAGTCCAGAGAGAACGGTCGCGCGTTGAGAGATGAGGCTCTGACGGAGAGATTCTTTGAGGGTCAGTTCGGTTGTGTTTGCACCTTCAAGTTCCGTGAGTCTTTTTTGGATTTGATAAAATAGGTCCAGATCTTTTTCTGTTAATCGAAGAAGCGAAAGAATTTCGCTGTGTTTTTCAAGGACTTCTTTCCTCGTAAGTTGAACAAGAAGTTTTGTGACGGCTTGCACCTCGCGGTCAACACGAGTTTCGAGTTCAAGATTTTTTGCGTACTGGGCGAGCAGGCCATCGAGCGTGAGAACACGTAAGCCGTTTATTTCAATGGACTCGCGTGTTGCATTTTTTGAGACGATTCGCGTGTTTAAAAAAAATTCAAACTCGTATGGAACACGCACACGACCATTTTTTGTTTCCACCTCAAGATTGATCGTTCCAGAAATAACTTTCGTTTCTTTGTCAGGAAATAAAATTGGCTGACCATTATTTTGAAACTGAACACGTTCATCACGTCCGAGACGATCACGAATATCAAACAGATCTTTTTCAGAAAAGACCGTCACATCAAAATCCCCCGGCGGAACATCAAACGTGTTTCCAACCTCGACTTCTCGATCTTTCAAACGTTTCCCATGCAAATACAACGCCGTGCTTGCGAACACGGCGTAGTTTTTTTGTTCAGATAGAATATTTCCAAATGTCGAAATCGCCAAATCTGTGACACGTTTCTGCGTTTCACGATCCAGTTTGGAAATGTTCTTTATCTGTGATGGGATAAGTCCTCCTTCCAGAGGAGCCCGTTCGTTCATATGGAGGTATCTTAGCATTTGTATTCGCAAAGTCGAGTAATCAGGTTCCAAAAACAATCCTGTGCTAGATATTTGCAGAGGTCTCTCTAGATGACCGTCTGTTTACCGTCTCTCGGCGATGGTAATCGGCTGCTTTAGTTGTCATAAAAAATATGTGTACCAAATTTCATCAAGCTTGATGAAATTTGGTACACATTTTAGTACGAAGTGGTGGAAGTCGGCGACCGCAAACCATTGACGGTCCACGTTTCGATGTGACGGATGATGTCGTCGATGTAACTGTCTGTGCCGTCGTTTGTGACATGCGCATGTACACGTGACTCGAGCATGTTGAGACTTTGGTCAAAGAGATGAATGTCCTCCATCAAGAGTTGTTGGATCGTCATCGATCGTTCGATTTCATCACGTCCTTTTTGACGAGCATTTGCGACACGTACGTAAATACTTGCTTCGATGAGAATCACGAGCATTCGCATTCCTGCACACTGGTGACGAAATGCAGCCAAGTCTCCCGCGAAGTTTGTTCCATCAACAAGAACGAGTTCGGTTGGAGCAGACAGGATGCTTGGTACGATAAGATTGAGCATTCCTGCAACACCAACAGTTGAACGCAGACGTTCCGCAGTGCTTGCAAGAATGGCCCGGCTCACAGCCGCGTGCTTAGTCATCGCCACTCGTCGAATCTCATCGGGGATGCTAACAACGGTCGCCCCGATTTGCCTTGCGACTTCCTGACACGCCACACTCTTGCCGCAATATGCGCGGCCTGCACAATGCACAAGCCGCTTCATGGATACCTCCTATCTGATCTTGATCTGTGGAAGCGAGCTTGTCAATCTCAGTACCTTGATTGGCAATTTCAAACAGACGTGGTAGTTTCGCACCATAGGAGTTGATCATGACCTTTACCTACCCCGACGGGTATCAGCAGGCGTACAGTTGGCAGACATTTCGTTTGCCGATCCTGTTTGATCCGATTCGCGCCGTTTCTTTGATGAGTCTCATCTGGTTGTGTGCGTATCTCGTAGCGATTCCGATCCGCCTTCTTTTCGATTATGACGGGTCGGAGATGAGGCTTGCCGCTATCCTGAGCGCGCCGTTCATCATCGCGTGCGGTGTGGTGCACATTCGTGACTTGGTGAAAAACCCGGTCGCAGTGAAGCTCGCACGTTCGAGGAGAGGACGCAAGCTGCTCACTCGTGGTACAGGCGATCGTATGAGTCACGAGGAATTTTTTCGTCATGAGCGCGATTGTGGAGAGCATTACGCAGCCCGTGGCGACAAACGGACGCTCGAGCCCATCCGATGGACGTACATGCTCGAGCTCGAACAACAAACACTCGCCAAACAACAAGAATTACTCAGCCTCCAATCCTCACCCGCGACCTAACCGGTTGCGGAATTTTTTTTCGGCAATCAGTGCTTGATACGTCACATTACCCAAATTCAAAATCCGTCACGAAGAGACGGATACAGGGTTTTCGTTAACAGGGGATGTTGCGGTTTGGAATAGAATACAAGGTCAATCGTTTGACAGCCTATCCGCGAGCTGTAAAATGCCGAGCATATGGACAAGCAACTTAAACGCATTTTGAAACTTATTCGGAAAACAGGGGACCGGATGGTGGTTACGGATACCAATGGGGAGGATATTTATGTTGTGATGGGGCTTGAGCAGTATGAGAATTTGGTGGATCCGCAGGATTTTAATGAGGAAGATTATTTGGATGAGATTTATCGTCGTGATGATAAGGATGATTGGGGTCCAGGCTGGTGGGGTGGTGGGCCTCCGCCAGAGGATATTGATCCGAGTTTGGATGGGTTAGGTGGGGTTGCGGCAGAGCCAGAACAAGATCCTTCGACTCGCTTTGCTCCCTCAGGAAAGAAAGACTTATTGTCTGAGCGACCATCGGGAGTCGAAGACCCTAAACCATCTCCCGCCGACATCTGGGAAGCGATGCAGCCAGCTGGACAAGAAGGAGAGACGTGGGATATTGGGAAGATGGATGAAGGAGAGAAAGCTGATTTGGCGAAGCAATATGAGGAGTACCAAGTAAATAAACAGTCGGACAAACCTGACCCGATAACCACCCCCAAGCCCCTCCTTCAAAATGAGGGGAGTACGGAGATTGAGAGTTCAGACAAAAAAGAAGATGAGGATTTTGGGGAGGAACAGTTCTATTTAGAGCCAATAGAATAAGCCCCAAGTTATCCAGAACGCGCCCCTTGCGCGTTTTTGGTTGACTTGATACAATTTCGCCGTCTTTCTTATTATAATTCACAAATTCATCTAACTAGAGCAATTTTTTGCCCGCCTGGTTCAGCTGTACGATCATGTGATCAGTTGAACCGGCCGGGCAAGGTCCTAAATCTGGGCCAAGCTCAAAAAAATGCTATGGCAGAAATGTTTCAACGCAATAAAGTTCACGTGAACGTTGGTACTATTGGTCACGTTGACCACGGGAAAACGACCACAACCGCCGCCATCTTGGCTGTGCTCGCCGCTCATGGTGGAATTGCACAAACCAAAGGTGTCGACGACCTCGACAAAGCCCCAGAATCTAAAGCGCGTGGAATTACCATTGCGACGGCTCACACGGAGTACGAATCCGAGAAGCGTCACTATGCCCACGTCGACTGTCCAGGACACGCCGACTACATCAAAAACATGATTACAGGTGCCGCTCAAATGGACGGCGCGATTTTGGTTGTGTCAGCTGCCGACGGTCCAATGCCACAAACACGCGAACACATTCTTTTGGCGCACCAGGTTGGAGTTCCATCTATGGTTGTGTATCTCAACAAAGTTGACATGGTTGACGATCCAGAACTTATCGACCTTGTCGAACAGGAAGTTCGCGAACTTTTGACAAAATATCACTACCCAGGAAACGACGTGCCAGTTATTCGCGGTTCTTCCGCCAAAGCACTCGCGAATCCTTCCGATCCAGTGGCCGCAAAGCCAATTCTCGATCTTGTTGCTGCACTCGACGCCTATATTCCAGATCCAATTCGTGAAATCGACAAACCATTCCTCATGCCAGTAGAAGATGTGTTCTCGATTGAAGGTCGTGGAACGGTGGTTACTGGTCGTATTGAACGTGGACAGGTGAAGATTAACGAAGAAGTTGAAATCGTTGGTTTGCACCCAGAAGCGGCAAAAACGGTTGTTACTGGTATTGAAATGTTTAACAAACAGCTTGAATCCGGAATGGCTGGAGACAACGCTGGATTGCTTTTGCGCGGTGTTAAGAAGGAAGATGTCGAACGTGGAATGGTGCTTGCAAAGCCAGGTTCTGTGAAGCCACATACCGAATTCGAAGCAGAAATTTACGCGCTTACGAAAGAAGAAGGTGGACGTCACAAGCCATTTTTCAACGGCTACAAGCCACAGTTCTACATTCGTACAACGGATGTAACGGGTGATATCACCCTTCCAGCTGGCACAGAAATGATCATGCCAGGCGACACGGCACAGCTCAAAGTTACGCTCATCCAGCCAGTTGCTTTGGAAGAAAAAATGACCTTTGCTATCCGCGAGGGAGGACGAACGGTTGGAGCAGGAGTTGTTACAAAAATTGTCAAATAAACGGTAATTTGTTCTTTTTCTACCATTGTGTCAAAGCAAAAAATTACAGAAAAGCCAGCAGACGAACAAAAAATTCGCATTCGCATTCGCGCATACGATCATAAAATGATCGACCAAGCAACCATGACGATCATCAAGAGTGCCGAACGCTCTGGAGCGAAGGTTCATGGTCCTGTTCCGCTTCCTACGGAAAAGCGTAAATACACCGTAAATCGTTCGACCTTCGTTCACAAAGATTCGCGTGAGCAGTACGAAATGCGTGTTCACAAACGCCTCATCGACATCACCGAACCTACCGAAAAAACGATCGATGCACTCATGTCACTCAATCTTCCAGCTGGGGTTGACGTTGAGATCAAGACATAGTAGAATCCGTCCAGATTGAGGAACACAGAAGAAAGATCCCTGGTCCAGTCGAAAGGCTGGACTGGGGAAAACCTTCTGGGGCTTCCAACGTCTGACAAAGGAAAAACAATCATTCATTAAGAATTCTCCATCAAAACTGTTCTAAGATTGAACAGGTCAGAAGCTGTAGCCCGAGTCTCCTCGGTCCACGACTTCTGGCTTTTCGTTATGTCACGCACCACGTAGGGTGCATCATAAACCAGATTTAGCACGTCCTGTAGGACCTATGCATATGCCTTTCATCATTGGACGAAAACTTGAGATGACTCAGCAGTTCCGAGAGGATGGAACGGTTGTTCCGGTGACGCTTGTAAAAGCAGATCCGAATGTTGTCGCACAGGTGCGCACAACAGAAAAAGACGGCTATATTGCTGTCCAACTTGGAACTGATGTTAAACGTCAGTTGCTCAAGGCAGAATCAGGACACATGAAGGATCTTCCACAAGTCGGAACGTTGCGTGAGTTTCGCGTAGATGCAACCGACTTAGCTCGTGGAAACATGATCAATGTCTCGGTGTTTACACCAGGCATGCACGTTGACGTTATCGGAACGTCAAAAGGAAAAGGATTTGCAGGAGTCATGAAACGTCATCACTTTTCTGGTGGTCCGGCAACGCACGGTCAAAAAGATCAGATGCGTATGCCAGGTTCGATTGCTTCCCAGCGTCAAGGTCCGGTTTCAAAAGGACAGCGCATGGCAGGGCACATGGGTGATGAACGCGTGACGGTAAAAAATCTTGAGGTTATTTCCATCGATCCAATCAACAATATTTTGGCGATTAAAGGTGCTGTGCCAGGAGCTCGTGGAGGAGTGCTTCTCGTGGTGTCGCGTAATGGCAATACTGTATGGCAAAAGTAACGCTTTATAATCAGCAAGGGAAATCAGTTGGCGAGCTCGCGCTTGACGCCCTCTTGTTCGATGTCAAACCAAACGAGGCGCTCGTTCATGAGGCGTATATCGCTCAAATGGCGAATAGTCGTCAGGTTTTGGCTCATACAAAAGATCGTTCTGAGGTTGCCGGAACAGGAAAAAAACCTTGGAAGCAAAAGGGGACAGGTCAGGCACGTCATGGTTCTCGTCGCTCGCCAATTTGGGTTGGTGGTGGAATTACATTTGGTCCTCGTAACGATCGCAACTTCACATTGAAGTTGAATAAATCCGCAAAGCGAAAAGCACTTGCGATGGTCCTTACCGATAAGGTGCTTTCTGATAAGTTTATCGCTCTTGAAACCTTGGTACTCCCTGAAGCGAAAACGAAGTCGATGTCTCTGATGTTAAAATTACTTCCATCCGCTGGACGAAAAACGCTCATCGTTTTGGAACCATCCAATAAGGAGGCAGCTCGTGCAGCGCGAAACCTTCCAAAGATTTCTACGCTTTCCGCTCGTTCGCTCAATATTGGAGATTTGCTTTCCCACGAATTTGTCGTGGCGTCGAAGGAAGCAATTGAATGTGTCACGAAAACCTTTAAGCGCGAATAAATGTATGGGTATTCTTGATAAGTTCAAATCGAAAAAAGAAAAGGAACTCAAAGGAGAAATTGTTGAGACAACAGCCGTTGAGACGGTAAAGGAAAAAAAGGTTTCTAAGGAAGAGACGAAGCTCGCAGCGAAGGTAAAAAAGATAAAGGTGATTCCTGCTGATTTGTCCGGAACGATTATCAAACCACTTGTTACAGAAAAAGCAGCGGTGATTGCTCATGCGGGACAGTATTCTTTCATTGTCGCTCCAAATGCCAATCGTATCGCCGTGCGAGCAGCAATCAAAGCAATGTACGGCGTCATTCCAACGTCGGTGAATATCCAACGTGTGCGTGGAAAAGCTGTCCGCTTTGGTCGCACGCTTGGTCAACGCGCCTCATGGAAAAAGGCGATCGTCACATTGCCAAAGGGAAAAACGATTGATGTTTACGAAGGTGTGTAATTTCTTCTATGCCAGTACGCCACTACAATCCAACAACGAACGCACGGCGCCTTTCCTCGGTTGACACCTTTGAGGATGTCACGAAGTTTGAACCGGAAAAAAAGCTCACGATTAAGAAAAATCGTGTTGCGGGTCGTTCAGGTGGAAAAATTACCGTGCGGCATCGCGGAGGTGGCGCAAAACGCCGTATTCGACTGGTTGATTTCAAGCGTGATAAATACGACGTTCCTGCAAAGGTGACGGCGATCGAATACGATCCAGGTCGCGGTGCACGTATTGCACTTTTGCAGTACGCCGATGGGGAAAAGCGCTATATCGTCGCGCCCATTGGACTCAAAGTCGGATCAAATGTCCTCTCGTCAAAACAAAAAGGAGACGTTCAAGACGGCAACCGATTCTGTCTCGAGCATATTCCTGTTGGAATGACTGTGCATGACGTCGAAATCCTTCCAGGAAAAGGTGGTCAGCTCGTACGTGGTGCTGGTCTCGGCGCACAGTTAATGGCGGTAGAGGGGGCGTTTGCGACGTTGAAACTTCCCTCTGGTGAATTGCGTCGGATTCCAAAAATTTGTATGGCAACGATTGGTCAGGTTTCAAACCCAGACCGCCGTCTCATTCGCTGGGGAAAAGCTGGACGTACTCGACATCGCGGGTTCCGCCCAACCGTTCGTGGAAAGGCGATGAATCCGGTCGATCACCCACACGGTGGTGGAGAAGGCCGCAATTCAATTGGTCTCAAGCATCCAAAAACTCCTCAGGGAAAACCAGCGCTTGGTGTGAAGACACGCAAAAAGAAAGGATCTGATAAACTGATCGTACAACGCCGTCCGAAAGGGCGGTTCGTAGGAGCATAATAATTACTCGTAGTGAGCGAAGTCGAACTATGTCTCGAAGTCTGAAAAAAGGTCCCTACGTGGACGCTACATTGATGAAGAAAGTTTTGAAGCTAAAAGCTGGCGACAAAACAATCATCAAAACATGGTCTCGTGCGTGTTCTGTCACGCCAGAGATGGTTGGGTTTACCCTTGGTGTTCATAATGGCAAGGATTTCATTCAAGTACGTGTCGTAGAAAACATGGTTGGACACAAGCTGGGAGAGTTTTCTCCAACACGCAAGTTTGTCCGTCATGGTGGACAGGTTGCAGCAACCAAACCAGGTGCCGCAGCTCCAGCAGCCCAAACAGTTCCCGCAGCAAAACCAGCGGGTAAGAAATAGCTTGATATATGGAAGTGAAAGCCTACGCAAAAAATATTCGCATGTCTCCACGCAAAGTGCGTTTGGTGATTGATGTGATTCGTGGAATGAACGTTTCGAAAGCCGAAACGCAGCTTCGCTTTCTAAAAAAAGCAGCCGCGTTGCCAGTGCTTAAACTCATGAATTCTGCGGTAGCGAACGCCGAACACAATTTCAAACTGAACAAAAGTGATCTCATTGTAAAAACAATTATGGCTGATGGAGGTCCTGTGATCAAACGATTCACTCCAAAAGCATTTGGTCGTTCCGCTCCTATTCGCAAGCGAACAAGCCATATCACTCTCATCTTGGAAGATCGATTGACAAAAAAGAAGAAGGGAACGGTTAAAGCTGAAAAAGCGACGAAATAATATGGGTAAGAAAACACATCCAGTAGCATTTCGTCTGGCCGTGAACCGTGGTCATCACGCGCATTGGTTTGCCGATAAAGACTTTCAGTCTTTTCTGCGAGACGATGTCCGTGTACGCGCATTTCTTTTGAAGGAATTGCGTGAGGCCTTGGTTGATCGTGTCATGATTGAACGTTCTCGCCAGATTCTTTCGATCACGATTCATGCAGCAAAACCAGGTATCGTCATTGGTCGCGCCGGAGCCGGCATTGAAGAACTCAAAAAGAAGTTGAAAAAGAATTTCTTTCAAGGCCGACGCACAACGATCAATCTGAATGTGAAGGAACTAGAGAAACCTGCATTGTCATCTCGAGTCACCGCCCTTCAAATCGCCACAGATATCGAAAAGCGCATGCCGTTTCGTCGCATCATGAAAATGGCGATTGAACGTGCGATGAAAGGTGGTGCGGAAGGAATTAAAATGACCCTTTCTGGTCGCTTGAATGGCGCAGAAATTGCTCGTACTGAAACTCTCGCACAAGGAAAAATCCCTCTTCATAACTTGCGTGCAGATATCGACTTTGCTTCCCTGCCAGCTCGCACCATTTACGGAGCGATTGGAGTAAAGGTATGGATTAATCGCGGAGAGGTGTTTGAGGAAAAAAAGATAGGCCAAGAGGCCTAAGAATTCATATGTTGCTACCAAAAAAAGTAAAACATCGAAAATGGCATAAGGGTCGCGCGCGCGGAAAGCGTGTGGCCACGCGCCGTATTACCCTTGCGTTCGGATCCGCTGGACTTAAGGCTATGACGGAAGCGTGGGTGACCTCCCGCCAGATT
>CALRHL010000029.1 GCA_943359455.1 Candidatus Uhrbacteria bacterium RIFOXYB12_FULL_58_10 | reverse complement strand
TCGTCCACAAGCGCGTTTGCAAAAGGGGTGATCACGCAGCCAAAATCCGTACACATTTGTTATTGTCACACTCCAACACGTTATTTGTGGAGTGATACACATTCCTATGTAAAAGAATTGCGCGTGCCAAAATTTATCAAAGCACTGCTCCCTTCTCTTCTGACGCACTTGCGTGTGTGGGACCGTCATGCCGCGGATCGCGTCGATCATTTTATCGCGAATTCTAAAACAGTCGAAAGTCGGATTCAAAAGTATTATGGACGTGACAGTGTCGTTATTCACCCACCTGTTGATACACATCGATTCCAGATTTCTGAAAAACCAAAAACGTATTTTTTGACTGGAGGACGGTTGGTAGCTTACAAACGATTTGATATGGTCGTTGAAGCGTGTAATCGGACAGGGATCGAGTTAAAAATTTTTGGAACAGGTCCTGTGATGAAAGAATTGCAACGTGTGGCAAAAGGAAATATTGAATTTCTTGGACGTGTTTCGGATGATCAGTTACCCGAACTGTACGCAAATGCCAAAGCGTTCATTCATCCGCAAGAAGAAGATTTTGGGATCACTCCTGTTGAATCAATGGCCGCAGGTCGTCCGGTCATTGCGTGGCGACGAGGAGGAGCAACAGAAACGGTCAAAGACGGAGTGACAGGTGAGTTGTTCGACGAGCAGTCGTGGGAAGAGTTGGCTGACCATCTGATCCGCTTTGATGAAACAAAATACGATCCTCAAATAATCCGCACACACGCAGAACAGTTCGGACGAGAACGATTTAAAGGAGAAATGCGTGAAATGGTTGAACAATTATATGCAAATTCTCGTTGATGTCCGGCACTTGCAGGACAAACAAAAAACGGGCGTGGGGGAGTACACAACCGAACTTCTTCGTGCCCTTTTTGAGATGGACCACGAAAACAAATACGAGTTATTTTCGTCCGGCACCAGCCTTGTTCCAACGGACTTTAGTCCGGTCCGCACAGACAGGGCGGACGTGACTAAAGTCACTAGGAATCATGTCTCACTCCCAAATAAACTTCTTAAACTCCTTACCTTCACCACCAATTTCCCTCGTTTCGATCGGTTTGCAAAAATAAAACCAGACCTCGTCTGGTTCCCAAACTTGAACTTCGTCGGTCTCGGCCGCGGACTTCCCTGTCCGTACATCCTCACGATCCATGATCTTTCCTGGAAAATATTCCCAGAATTTTTCTCGACCAGGATGCGACTGTGGCATGCAATGGCACGACCAGATCGACTCATCCAAAACGCCTCAGCGATCATTGTGCCGTCTGAATCGACAAAGCATGACGTCATACACTTTTTCAAAAAACCATCTGATCAAGTCCATGTCATTCCTCACGGAATTGATCCGATGTTTCGTCCAGACTTCCAAACAAGCGATCATGGCGTGCGTGGAAAATACAAACTCCCAAAAAAGTTTGCGTTATTCGTCGGTACACTTGAACCAAGAAAAAATATCCTATCACTCATCGATGCGATCGAAACGTACCGTCGACAATCCGGCGACGACCTGCACCTCGTGCTCGTCGGAGGCTGGGGCTGGAAGTCCGCCAAAATTCGACGTCGTCTACTTCCTACACGCTACACGCTACACGCTACTTCCTCCTGGATCCACCACCTCGGCTACGTTCCGCGTTCTGACCTCCCCGCCCTTTACCGCGCCGCGATCGTTTTCACCTGGCCATCGATCTACGAAGGATTCGGCCTCCCTGTTCTTGAAGCGATGGCGAGCGGATGTCCAGTCATCACCTCCAACAGCTCCTCCCTCCCCGAGCTCACAGAAAACGCCGCAATACTCGTAAACCCATTCCGCCCAACGGAAATCACTCAGGCTCTTGAGCAACTCTTGAGTTCACCAGCACTGCAAAAACGTCTACGCATCGCTGGCTTAGACAGAACAAAGCAGTTTTCCTGGAACAAGACAGCTCAAAAAACCCTGAATCTATTCACCCAGTCCATCTCTATAGCCCAACTCTGATCCCATTCCGGCTCTGAGAGCCGGGCGGACCAATGTTTACAGGGGTCTCCCGGCTCTCAGAGCCGGGCGTTGAAAGAAAAAACCGCCTCGACGAGCGAGACGGGTATGAGTTCCTACTTCCGAGTCGGTGGGAGCGGATAACGCAGAACGTGAAACGTTTCGTCTGTCTCCTCCCAGCTCATTATCGCCTTTCCGCGGTCGTCTTCGACGGCGGTGAGACGGGTGAACAGAGTTCCGTAAAGCGGAAAATCGGCGTACTTGGTGCCAATGTCCGCAGCGGTTGGAATCTGCCAGTGGAGCGTGAGCTCCATGTTGTGGTCCTTGCGATGCAGGCCGATTCCGTGATGGAACCGATTAATCCCAATATCCCGCTCGGTGTTTGGCGCAGACGATCCGTGACCAGGAGTGACCACGAGAACCCTCCGCTTGTTTGCAACCTTTGAGAATCTAAACTCCGAAACGACTGCTGTGCTTCCGAACTGAAAGACTCGTGAAGATTCAGTCAGTTTTGGCCAAAGATCTGTGTAGTCACCGATCGGTTCGAACGTACCTTTTACAAACCGCATCAACATCCCATTTTCTCCTCCACTGAACTGACTCACGAAAATCTGTTCATGATCGGCATGTACGTTGCCGTCCGGACACGTAGCGGTCAGCGCTACATTTCCATCGCTCCAGTACGCGATGTGTTTCTGATCGTACGAGTCATTCACAACGAACTGGTACCCACCTTTCGCGAACCCGATCGACGATTCGAGGATCTTACACTCGTCGGGAATCGGAATGTTGATCGGACCACAATGAAACGTATCTCGACCTTTCGCAACTTCGATCTGAACAAGTCGGCCGTTCGTGAGACCGATCCAGCGCATGCGGGCTGGATTAAAATTGCTGCTCTCTCGATCACTCGAGCCAAACTTGAGCAGTTCAGTCAGTTTCTGATCCTCGGTCAGATAGGCAATGTGCCGCGTCCGATGCGAACCTTCTGGTCCCCACAGCGTGAGACATGCCGACTCTGGTACGGCCGAAGCATCCTTCCACGGAAGCCTAACCGTCCAGTTGCCCCAAAACAACTGTTCTCCTCCGATCACGACCGCTGGTTCTTCCGATCCTTCGGGAAAAAGCACTTTCTGAAACATGCTTCCCTTGAATATCCCGAGCTGACGCTCCTCGATTCCCTTCCTTGACGTATACACGACAAGACGACTCGTCCTTGAAAACGGTTCCTTTGTCTGGATACCGAGTACGATCGCAATCTTCCCCTTGGGCGAGATCGCAACGTCGAGGACATCTTCAGACGGATCTGAGGCGAGATCGAACGTCGCCTCGACGTACGGCGGATTCCTTCCAAGCCGTCCAGACACGGCACGCAGAGCGCGTTCGGACTGGTCGGAATTCGGGGTTCCACTGTACATGTGAGCTACGAGATTGCTCATCAAACGCTGAAACGCACCTTGGTCTTTTGCCTGTGACATTGTCTTTCCTGATTGTCGGACACGAGAGCCGTCGCTCTCCGCCGGAGCCAGAACAGCTCGGACGGAAAACATAACTGTTCAGACCAGAATGGCCTGTGTGCCGGACAGGGGCATTTGAACACAATGATGGCTCCATGTCAATCATTTTCGTTAAGTTTTCGTAAATTCGTAGCGGTCTGTAGGTTCGTATCAAATATGTGGATAACATCCGCACAAACTGCGTATAATCTGCTAAAATGTCTGCATGTTGATCGGGATAGACGCACGGATGTATGGCCCGAAGGTGGGGGGTGGCGGTCTTGGACGGTATGTGGAGCAACTCGTAACTGAATTGCAGAAACAGGACCTGGAGAACCGCTACATTTTGTTCCTTAAAAAAGAAAATTTTGATGCGTGCGTGATGAGCAATCCGCGTTTTGAAAAACGACTGGCGGATGTGCATTGGTATACGCTTCGTGAGCAAATCAGAATGCCGAAACTTATCGATCAAGAGCATCTCGATCTCATTCATTTTCCACATTGGAACGTTCCCTTTTTTTGCAAAACTCCGTTTGTTGTCACGATCCACGATTTGATCCTGCTCGAGGAACCACAGTCCGCAAAAGCAACGACTCGGCATCCAGCCGTGTTTGCTCTCAAACGAATCGGATATAAAATCGTTCTCTGGCACGCGATTCGAGCATCAAAAAAAATCATCGCTGTGTCAGAGTATACGAAATCGGCGATCCAAAAATTTTTTCCATTCGTTCCGTCCGAAAAGGTTTCGGTGGTGTATGAGGGGGTTACAAGATTTTCAGAACAGCCTTCGACAAGCTCAGGCACTATATTATTCCCTGAGCGAGCGGAGCGAGTCGAAGGGTCTGACAGGTCGTACTTCCTCTACGTCGGAAATGCTTATCCTCATAAGAACCTTGAGTTCTTGATCCGAGCATTTCAAAAGTTTTCTGAAACTCGTCCGGACATGAAACTGGTGCTCGCAGGACGAGATGATGTGTTCTATAAACGACTTCGCAATGACAATAAGAACATACGCTTTATCATGAACCCAACCGATGAAGATCTCGCAGAGCTCTACCGAAACGCCACCGCGTACGTCTTCCCTTCTCGATCAGAAGGATTTGGACTTCCGCCACTTGAAGCCATGTCCGCTGGAGTCCCTGTCGTCGCATCACGGATCGGAGCGCTCACAGAAATTCTTGGAGACGCGGCGATCTACTTTTCTTCGAACGACCCAGACGAACTCGTCCGCGCACTGCAACAAGTCACGTCAGACTCAACAATCCGCGCACAACTAATCGCCAAAGGCCACGAACGCATCAAACGATATTCATGGGAAACCATGGTGCAACAAATTCGTCAGACTTATGAGCTTGTCACTCACCGCAAAACTGAATAAAAAACGATTAGCGGATACTTTGCGTCGCCGAAAAGCTGCGCAGACAGTCACGCATTTGATCGATCATTCTGTTCCAAGTGAAGTTCGGTTTCATGGTATTTTAAACGAACAAAAACTTGCCCAACAACCAGTCGTTCGTGTTGCCGACTCACTTCAACTCTCTCCTTACATCATCCACCTAAACGCACATCTTCCAAGTCCTGAAGAAATTCTCACGGAAACATCTCCCCTCACGGCACCAAATCTTCTTGTCCCAGAAAAGTTTTTCTTGTCGCTCGCAAATGCACAAAAAATGAATCCTGTTGAGGATCTTCAATTAGGGCTGGAAGATGTTTACAGGCAAATGCAAGAAGATAGTGGAGAGGAAGTACGAACTACGAAGTTCGAAGTTCGAAATAAAATTGAAAGTAAAAAAATCACAAAAGAAAAGAAAAATTTTGAACATCCATTAGCACTCAAGGCTGGATTTACGGTGACTCCGTTTGAATTGCCGAAAGCACCAGAGAATTTTGCAGCGTATTTTGAAATGCCAGATTCGGAAGAGAACGAACCAGTTTCTGGAGAGTCGGAGATCGTGATGTTTGATAAAATCATACTACCTGAGCTTGACGAATCCGTCGAAGTCGTGGAAACATCGGTGTCTATTTTCGGCACTTCGACGGATTCGCCCCCTTCGACAAGCTCACCACAGGCAAGCTCAGTAAATAAGGCACCTATCCTATCCTATTTCCATTTTAATTTCCCTCATTTCAATTTTCCAAAATTTCCCACAGGCCGTTTGACCGCCCAATTCTCATTTCTCCCAGCCAACTGGCACAAGACGATCGGTGCCTTCGTCCTCGCCTCGTTTATTTTCGTCCTCCCTCTTCATGCCATGAATCTTGTTTCTGATTTGCGCTCAACAAAATCAGGACTTGATAATGCTTCACAAACAGCACTTGCACAATTGCAGGCAGGTGCGAGCGCGGTTCTTGTACGTGATGCATCAACAGCGTCCACATCGTTTGGAAAAGCAGAAGATGCATTTTCACAAGCAGAACAATCTGTGAAAAACCTCGGTGGAATCACCTCACTTCTTCTTTCCGTGATTCCTGCGACGGGATCAACCTATCGCACCGGTTCAAAACTTCTGGAAGTGGGCACATCTCTTTCCATCGCGGGTGGACGCATTTCAGAAGGGTTCCTTGCCGCGCAAAACGAACTCAATCCAACTCCAACATCCCGTCTAAAACTTCTCACAACGTACGTCTCCTCTGCCGTTCCAAACCTTTTACATGCAAACGATCTCATTCTCTCAATCGATCCAACCGATGTCCCTGAAACACAGCGCGATGCGTTCACCGATCTTGCCAATCGTCTTCCTGTTCTCGTGGAAACGATTCAAACATTTCTCACATTCGCAGACATGGCCGATGTTATTTTAGGCGGTGAAGGATCAAAACGTTATCTCGTTGTCTTTCAAAACAACACGGAGGTTCGTGCAACCGGTGGTTTCATGGGATCGTTTGCGGAAATCAGTGTCCAAGACGGCATTATCACCAACATGAACGTCCCAGGCGGCGGAACGTACGATTTGCAAGGATCGTTGCGTGATACAATTGCTGCACCTGAACCACTTCAACTCCTCTCCGCACGCTGGGAATTTCAAGATGCAAACTGGTTTCCCGACTTTCCAACAACCGCTCGACAAATCACTGATTTTTATGAAGATGCAGGTGGTGGTACCGTCGACGGAGTCATCGCCGTTAACGCCACGTACGTTGCAGATCTCCTTTCGCTTCTTGGTCCGATCGACATGCCAGAATACAATCGAACAATCACGAGCGACAACTTTCTTTCTGAAACACAAAAAATTGTTGAGCTTGAATATGACCGTGAGGAAAATCGTCCAAAAGCATTTATTGGTGACCTCGCACCTCTTTTGTTAGAACGCGTCATGAACGGTGAGCCAGAAGAATTTTTAACCATGCTCGATCGAGTGAACCAAGGATTACTGACACGAGACATTCAAATTTATTTTTCCAACGATGAGCTTGAAAAAACAATTCGCAATTTTGGATGGGGAGGTGAACTCAAACAAACAGGGAGTGATTATCTCATGATCGTGAACACAAACCTCGGGGGAGGAAAAACCGACGGAGTCATTTCAGAACAGGCAAACGTTTCAGTAAACATCGATCCAGATGGAATAATCACAAACACTCTCACTGTCACCCGTCGACATTTCGGAGAACCGGGCGCTCTGTTTACCGGAGTCAATAATGTCGACTACGTCCGAGTCTACGTCCCCCAAGGTGCAACGCTTTTGTCTGCAACGGGATTTACTATTCCAGACAATGCCCTGTTTGACACCCCACCAGAGGATTGGCTCACCGACGATGATTTGCTTTACTCCATGGACACCCTCACTCAGGATCCTGCAAGTTTAACGGCGATCTATAATGAAACGGGCAAAACCGTGTTCGGAAACTGGGTGCAAACAAAGCCGGGTGAATCGAGCACGTACACGTTCACCTACCGATTACCATTCTCCCTTTCCAAACCAACACCAAACATGTTCGCCACGTTTGCAAAAAACGCGCTCGGTATTCCGAGCACAGAAACGTACTCTCTGCTCATCCAAAAACAATCCGGTATTCTTGATCGAACAACAAACGTCTCTGTCCATATTCCAGACACGATGCAAAAAATGTGGGCGTCGCATGATCTCAACTCCGCATCATTTGAAAATACGGTGGATGGATATTTGGGAATGTTGTTGGAGAAGAAATGATTATGAAACGGAAATCGGACAACGAAATTAAAAATGAACTTCGGGCTATTTATGCGGGCCATGATGGGGAGATTCCAGACATGACAAAACTGGAACCTGTTCAAAGTTCACGTATCACCCGTTTTTTAATTCGATCGATTTTCTTTCTCCTGATGATCAGTGCGATTGCGTGGGGGGGATTTTTTGTTTGGAGTCGCGGAGGAATTTCTCCAAGTCGTCCGCTTGAAATTTCGAGCGATACTCCAGCAGAAGTGCGCGCAGGAGATGAAAACTTTTATGTTTTTCGCTATGAAAACGAAGGAAATGCTCCGATTGCATCTTTGCAAATGAAGCTCACCCTTCCATCTGATTTCACCTTACTCTCGTCAGATCCAGAACCAACAGACGGACTTACCTGGACGCTCGGAACACTTTCAAAAGGCTCTGATGGGGAAGTAAAAATTTCTGGTATGTTCCGTTCTGAAGTTCCAAGTATCGAAACACTTCAAGCCCTCTTCACATACAAACCCGCAAACTTTTCCTCCGACTTTCAAGATATTGAAACAGCAAAAGTAAGTGTGGGTGATTCTGTGTTGGAACTCACTCTCACCGGACCAGAAAAAGCGTTGCCGGGAGATGAAGTGACCTATGTCATGAACATACAAAATACAGGGACACGAAACGCCGACAGTGTTCTTGTCTCTGTAATTCTCCCAAATGAATTTGTTGTTACGAACACAAGCATCCCTCCAGCAGAAACAGGAACAACATCCTGGATATTCGATACGATGGCCGCCGCGGAAATAAAAGCGGTCGAACTGAAAGGTCGTTACACCGCATCCGTGTCTGGTGAACAAACCATTTCAGCAAAAACAGCATTTCTTGATGAAGATAAAACCGAGCTCATGCAAAGTATCGCGGAAACAAAAACAGATGTGCTTGGTGGCGCCCTTGCTTTCCATCTTGTTGCAAATGGTTCATCAACAGACCAACATATTTCGCCTGGAAAAACGCTTCGATTATCCATCGACTACGCAAACAACGGAAGCGAGACGATTAACGGTCTTGTTCTTTCACTTTCCCTCACCGGTGACACAGACTCGCTTCCAATCAACTGGGAAGAAGCGGATTTAGCAGAAGGTATGCGAGAGGGAAATAAAATCGTCTGGGACACGAGTGTGATCGAAGAGTTTACATCTTTCTCTCCAAGTTCGTCTGGGGTTTTAGACTTAAGTTTACCGACTCTTTCAAATCTCACGGCTGGAACAACAGCAAATCTCATCGATCTTGCTTTAAGCGCGGTCCTTGCAAAAGTCGGCTCGATTGAAAGTCCACATCTCATTGAATCCTCACCAATTCGTGTTCAGATCAACACCGATTTACGATCATCCGCACATGCACGATATTATAGTGAAGATGGAGTGCCTCTTGGGAATGGGCCACTTCCGCCAACGGTTGGAGAAACAACGACCTATCGTATTGTCTGGCGTGTTGCCAACTCGTTTCATGCCCTCAAAAAAATTCGCATGACAACCAATCTCCCACCAAAAGTTGCGTGGACAGGGAATACAGATGTCGGAATCGGTAAAATATCATTCAACGAAACAACACGCATGGTCACCTGGGAAATAGATTCGCTTCCTCTATCTATCCCAGGCTCCGAAGCCACCTTCGACGTAGCCATCACCCCAGAAGACAGCGATGAAGGCTCGTTTTTCAAACTCACAAACGCGATCGCCGTTGAAGGCACAGACATCGTAACAAACGATCAAGTCACAAACGCAAAAGATATTTTAACATCGGAATTACCAGAAGATGCGGAAGCGAATGGAAAAGGAGTGGTCACAGAAGCGGAATAAAAAAGCCTCCGTGGCTCGCCATGCACCTTACATGGTGCGTGGTGCGCCCGACACGATTCGAACGTGTGACCTTCTCCTTCGGAGGGAGACGCTCTATCCAGCTGAGCTACGGGCGCAGGAAACGATTGATGGTCCTCGACAACTGGTACAGTTGGTATCTTAATGGATGCGCGACAAAATCAAAAGTACCAGGGTAATTCCGACGTTGACCTCCAAAGCCGAGTTTGAAGCGTGTGATGCCAGACCACGGGTGTTTTTCGTTTGCATCTTCTGGAGCAATTCCCCACCAGTCGTATGCTGTTTGTCCCTGTTGTTTCGCATCCTTCATCAGTTCCCAATGCAAAAGATACGGACCCATAACCTGTCGGTGCTTGTCAGAAGAAGCGCCGTGCAAATACGTTCGCGTTGTGCCGTCATCAATCATGATGTTTGCAGCAACAACTGCTCCGTCAAATCGAGCGACTGCAAGAAAGGCAACGCCAGATTCTAGCATTGTTTTGTAATACCATTTTGGATGGAGATGAAATTGTCCACGTTTTGCCGTTTGCTCGAACAGTGACCAAACTGAATTCAAAGCCACTTCAGTGGCGCCAGCCTGGACGGGACTGCCACCGCCGTTGGCGGGGTCCCGCCCGATGGCGGGAAAGTCCCTATGAATCTCAATCTCCACTCCTTTGCGCAAAGCGAGACGGATATTGTATCGTGTCTTTTCGTGCATGGTTGCGAGAAGTTGGTCTTCGGTTTGTGTGAGGTTCGTAATGAGGGTGTGCGGTGGAGAAATGTCGATGGTCTTTTGGAAGGAGGAGTTGCTCGTTGGTCGTTGCTCGTTGGGTTCGAGACGGAGAAATAAAACGCTGAGTTGGTCTGCGACAGATCGTAATTGATCAAGAGAAACATCCGTCACTGGTCCGCGGGGGCAGAAAGCGTATTTTTGTCCGAAGGGAAGATGATGAATCAAAAATTGTCCGACTCCTTCGATTCGAACAACGTCACGACCAATCGATTTTTGAAATGCTCCCCACTCTTCTGATTGCAAAAATGCGCCTGAATACATACTAGCGCCCCATCATTTTTAGCGCTTTGGTTACACGTTCTTCGCTCGACTCTGCATCAATCATTGCAAGGATTTCCTCCGACTGTTTACGCGGATACCCAAGCCCGACGAGTGCCTCAAGCGCGTCTGGATCGATAGATGCACCCGCAACGGGCGCTTCTGTCAGCTCCCCTTTCAATTCTAAAATAATTTTCTGTGCCGTTTTCATCCCAATTCCAGAAATTCCCTTAAAAAAAGCTATGTTTCCTTTCATGATGTGATCTCTCACTTCGCGAACAGACGCCGCAAACACAATTTTTTGTCCGCTTCGAGGTCCAACCCCCGAAACGCGAATCAGTCGCCAAAATAATTCGAGCGCATCAATCGATAAAAATCCAAACAATTCTCTCTCATTCTCACGAATAACTTCATGGGCAAAAACACTCACCGTTCCAGACAAACCACGCACAACCTCTTCTGGAAACATCACCTGATACCCAACATCATGACATTCAACAATGACAAAACTGACTCCACGATAGATAACTTCTCCTGTCAGTTTTGCGATCATACCAAGAAAGTTTTTTCGTAAAATTGTTCAACGCGCTTGACAAGTTCTGCATCGATCTCTTTTTTGAAATGCGGAAGCGGATTTCCTGTCACGATCGCTTCATGGATACGGCGAAGTATTTGACCAAATTGAGGACTAGCTTCCATTTCGAGCAGATCCATAAGTGCGATCCCATCAAGACCGACTTCGCGAAAAATCGTGTTACGTTCTCTTGTATGACGATCTTCGCGAACTCGTTCCTTCTCTGTTCGTCGCCAGGGAGCGAAATCGTGTTCAGATTGCAGGAAATTGGTGAGGACTGCTGTGTCGTGGGTCGACCCGGAAACGGTCACCTGCTTGCTCGCGCAAACCGTATCAAGGAACACGCACCCTTGCAACAGATCGATGAAATCATCGGCATCGTAGCCATGTTTGACGGCGAGAGCGTGATAACGCAACACGGCTTGCGGACGGATCGATCGGAAGTCTGTGATCGGATCGAGATGGTGAGTAATGAGCGTCTCGAGAAGATCGACGTCGCGTGGAGCGAGTCGGTGACGT
>CALRHL010000028.1 GCA_943359455.1 Candidatus Uhrbacteria bacterium RIFOXYB12_FULL_58_10 | reverse complement strand
CTCCGAATGGATGGCGGGGATATTCAGTTGGTGGATTTTGATGAGGCAACAGGTGTCGTCACTGTCCGACTGGAAGGTGCGTGTCGTGGATGTCCGATGTCAAAAATTACACTCAAGATGGGTGTGGAGATGGCGCTTATGGATGCGTTTCCTGATGTGGTAAAGGAAGTGATCTCCGTTGACGAGTAAGTAAAATGTAAAAGGTAAAAGGTAAGGAATTTCAAACTTTTTACATTTTACATTTTACTTCTGCTATAATGTGAACATGTTTAGGTTTCTACACAAAACCCCAAGAACAGTGCGTGAGCTGTTTGGCGCGATTAAAGACTTGCTACGCACATCTAAACGATACCGCCGGACAGCAACCGCTTCCGGTATCTTGTTGCTTCTCATGATCATTTTGCCCATCTGGCGTATTCTCCCTATCGCCGGAGACAACCCGTTCATTCCACTTCACTATAATGTCTACGTCGGCATCGACAGCTTTGGCCCTTGGTACGGAATTTTTACCTTGCCATTTCTTGGTGCTGTTCTTTTCATCATGAACTTAATTTTCCAAGCGGTTTTCTACCGTCGTGAGCATGTGTTGTCGATGTTTTTTGCCATCGCGACACTCGTGACAGAAAGTGTCTTGCTTGTTGCGATGGTGTTGATTGTGTTGTTGAACTTGTGACGCTCGAAACCACACAAATCATTCGCACGCTTTTGCTCACCGCACTTTCATTCGGGGTTGCTTTTGCTTGGATGCCTTGGTTGCTTCGAACTCTCATCCATTTTCGCGCAGGGAAGACAATTCGAACAGGAAAAGAAGCGCCGGTGTTTGCGAAACTGCATGAGAAAAAATCTGGGACACCGACGATGGGTGGAATTTTGATTTGGGGGACGGTGTTGTTTTTGGCAGTGACGCTTTCTGTTCTCGCACAATCTGCCTCTGGGACGTTCCTTGAGCATCTAAACTTTCTTTCGCGATCTGAAACGCTCTTGCCGCTTGGAGCCCTCGTTGCGTCTGCAATTGTCGGGTTTATCGATGACTATTACAACATTCGCGGAATCGGTGCGCATGGTGGAGGACTTCGAGCTCGTCATCGTCTCCTGATTTACACATTGATTGCGGTGGTTGGAGCCTGGTGGTTCTCAACAAAACTCGACTGGGATCTTTTGCACATTCCATTCATGGGTGATTTTAACGTCGGACTTTGGTACATTCCATTTTTTATTCTCGTGATCGTGGCAACATCTTTTTCCGTGAACGAGACAGACGGTTTAGATGGTCTCGCGGGCGGCACTCTGTTCACATCGTTTGCCGCTTTTGCTGTGATCGCCTTCGCACAAGGTCGTTATGATCTGTCCGCATTCTGTGGTGTGATCATTGGAGCTCTCCTTGCATTTCTTTGGCACAATATTTATCCAGCAAAATTTATCATGGGAGACACAGGTGCGATGTCACTTGGGGTTACGCTTGGCATTGTTGCCATGCTCACCAACTCCGCGTTGTTTCTCCCCGTGATCGGTCTTGTTTTTGTTCTGGAATCTGTTTCCGTTCTCATTCAAATCACCTGGCGCAAACTGTTCAAGAAAAAATTTTTTCTGTCTGCGCCATTTCATCATCATCTCGAAGCATCTGGTTGGTTAGAACCGCAAATCGTCATGAGACTCTGGGTTGTGTCTATGGTCGCTGCTGCTATTGGGATTGCGCTGGCGTTGATGGATGCGCTGGTGCGGTGAGGTAAGAAAAAAGTAAAATGTAAAATGTAAAAGGGAAGGAAAATTTTTCTCTAAAAAAAGAACACCAAACCTTTTACCTTTTACATTTTACTTTTCACTCCTGACTATTTCTGTGTCTAAAGACATTCAATCTTTCGATTACACCTATCTCGCGATTGTGTCTGCGATCGTGGTTTTTGGGCTGATGATGCTTGCAAGTGCATCGGCTCCGATTGGATATGAAAGATTTTCGGACAGTTATTATTTTGTGACACACCAGGTCGTTTTCGGTCTTATCCCAGGAATCGCTGCGCTTCTTGTTTTTAGTCGCATTCCGTACATGTTTTGGAAAAAAAATGCATGGAATTTGCTTATCGTGTCGATTGTATTACTCGTGATCGTGTTTATTCCAGGATTGTCTGCGGGAATCGGATCTGCGCACAGTTGGATTACGATCGGCGGTTTGTTTTCTTTGCAACCGGCAGAAATCGTCAAGTTGACATTTTTATTTTATCTCGCCGCATGGCTTGAACGACGCGGAGAAATGGGTGTTCGTGATGTTCACGCAGGATTTCTCCCGTTCGTCGTAACGCTTAGCTCGATTCTTCTTCTTTTGATTCTCCAACCAGACATTGGAACAATGTCTGTGATTGCCGCGATGTGTCTTGTTGTGTACTTTATTGCTGGTGCACCATTGCTTTATGTCGGTGGTTTAATCACCGCAGGAATATCTGCCCTTGCTCTATTGATTGGACTTGCCCCCTACCGCGCCGCTCGTTTCACCACGTTTCTTCACCCAGAGCTTGATCCACAAGGAATTGGGTACCATATTAATCAGGCGCTCCTTGCCATAGGATCCGGCGGACTGTTCGGTGTTGGCTACGGCCATTCGCGCCAGAAGTTTCAGTACCTTCCAGAAGTTTCCGGAGATTCTATTTATGCTGTTATTGGAGAAGAAATGGGCATGCTCGTTGCTGTTCTCGTCCTCGTTGCGTTTCTTGCATTTCTTTGGCGAACACTTAAGATTGCAAATGAAGCCCCAGATAAGTTTGGGAAATACGTCTGCACAGGAATTGCCGCCTGGATTGTCATTCAAGCGTTTGTGAATATCGGCTCGATGGTCGCGATTATGCCAATGACGGGGATTCCGTTACCGTTTATTTCTTACGGAGGGACATCGCTCGCTATCTCACTGGCAGCGGTGGGAGTGGTTTTGAATATTTCGAGATACCGGAAGAAGTAAATTCGAAATAAAAAAGAAAATATGAAAATTCTTTTCACCGGTGGCGGTACTCTTGGTCCTGTCACACCGCTTCTGGCAGTTGCAGAGGCTTGGAAACAACACGATCCAGCTGTTGAGTTTGTTTGGGTTGGGACGCCGAGTGGTCCGGAGCGAGAGACGATTGAAAAAGCAGGAATTCGATTTTTGTCTTTGCCTGTCGCACGACTGACGAGGTATCCATCTATGGAATGGGTATTCCTCCCTGTGAATCTTATTCGTGCCGTGCGAGGTGCATGGTCCATTTTGAAATTTGAGAAACCAGATTTAATCGCGAGTGCTGGAGGGTATACGAGCGTTCCTGTCGTGATCGCGGCGCGGATCATGCGTATTCCATCTTGGATTCATCAGTCTGACGTTCGACCGATTCTTTCAAATAAACTCATGGCACCATTTGCAACATGGATCACTGTTGCCTTCGCGGAAACCGCATCTGCGTTTCCAAAAAATAAAACGTCTGTTGTTGGAAACCCTGTTCGGTCGTCTCTCTTAACCGTTGATCGAGAAACAGCGATGCGACGATTTGAGCTTGATCTAACACGTCAGACGGTGTTGATATTTGGTGGAGGGGGCGGAGCGTCTTGGCTGAATGAAATGATGGCGGTGATCGGGGTGGATTTGGTGAAGGATGTGAATGTGATTCATTTGACCGGGAAAGGTAAGCTGTCTCTGAAATTAATAGAAATGAAAGGAAATTATTTTGCAGGCGAATTTCTTACGGACAGAATGCCGTCTGCTTATGCCGCAGCTGATCTTGTTATTTGTCGAGCTGGTACAGGGACTATTTCTGAGCTTGCAGCACTTAGAAAAGCTGCGATTATTATTCCACTTCCGAACTCGCCTCAAGAAGATAATGCGCGTGTTTTATCTGATGCCAATGCCGCGCTTGTGTTACAACAAAACGCGACGACCCCACAGGAGCTTCTCGAAGCGATTCGAGTACTCGTGCGTGATACGTCGCGTTGTCAACACTATTCAGACCAGATCAGTCATTTGTTACAGACGAACGTTGCTGGTCTGATCGTTGATCGACTACAGAAGTTGATTTGAAATTATTCTTCCACTTCACCCATGTCGAGGGTTCCCATCGAATCCTCCGTCTCTTCTGCGGCACAATCTGTGCACACTCCTGCTTCGTTTAATTCGACCTCTTCTCCATCTTCGCCCGCGCCACATCGCGTGCAGACTCCTGTGTCTGACATACAAAATGAAAGTTAAAATTAAGTAGAAGTATTATAACGCCTCACTGAATGATCGCAAGAGGGTTGTCAAGGCCGTCGAACGGCCCGTCGTCCAAAATAAAATATCCCGCCATTTTTGGCAGGGATATTTTGGTGGGTCGGGAGGGGATCGGACCCTCGACCGCGGGCTTAAAAGGCCCTCGCTCTACCACTGAGCTACCGACCCGTGTCTTGAATCGCGGTGAAAATATATCAAGAAAGTTTGATTTGTGCAAGAGTATATGTGTCTTGACCATTCAGTCAATTTCTCGTACGGTTCAATTGGCTTTTACAGATAGGAGTTTCCATGTTGTCAACAGGCTCAGATTGGACATTTGCACGACTGATGAAGCTGTACATGATGAGTCCACGAGAAGTGCGGCGGATTCATGCGGAAAAGCACAAGGCAATGATTGCAACGATTCGTGCGTTCAATCAAGTAACGACGGGAAGACAGGTAGATTCAAACCGTCTTCAAATTCTCATTTTGGAAAAAGCGAATGCAGAAGATGAACATCGCGACGCACAGATTGTTCTTGCCATGCTGGAGCATAGGGAATTTCGACATGCCCTTGGTGTCGTATACACCCTTTGGGGACGTTTGCGGATGGCGAGAACTGGGCTTCGAGATGACCAGTTTGAAGACATGCTCGCACGCGAAAGTCTAGATAGCCATACGGATCTCCGTCAAGCCTGGACAGAGCTAACAGTGATCGCTGCGACCATCATTGCGAACCCACTGACGAAAACAGCTCTTACTCTTTAGTCCTCCACCTGACCTGTGGAGGTTTTTTGTAGTCTTTTGCCTTGACGTATACCCTCAGATCATATATCATCCGCGGGTATTTCAATATATTATGATTCGAAACGATTTGCGGAACATTGCTATTATTGCGCACGTGGACCATGGGAAAACCACCCTGGTCGATGCGCTTTTGAAACAGTCGAATACGTTTCGCGATGCCGATGCGCAAGGGACGACGATTATGGATTCCAACGAACTCGAACGCGAGCGTGGGATTACGATTTTTGCGAAGAATGCGGCGATTCAGTGGCAAGGGAAGAAAATCAATATTGTGGATACTCCAGGACACGCCGATTTTGGTGGGGAAGTGGAACGCATCATGTCGCTTGTGGACGGATGTCTGTTGCTTGTTGACGCAAAGGAAGGACCAATGCCTCAGACGAAGTTTGTGCTCAAAAAAGCGATTGAGGCAGGACACAAGCTTATCGTCGTTATCAACAAAGTAGACAAAAAAGATGCGCGACCAGAATGGGTGTTGAACAAGACGTTCGATCTCTTTATCGATCTTGGAGCATCAGAGGAACAGTCAAATTTTCCTGTCATCTATGCATCTGCCGTAAATGGTATCGCTGGACTCGAACCAGACATGGCAAAGATGAAAGACATCGCACCAATTCTTGATGCCGTCGTTGAACACATGCCAGGGCCGACTGGCGATCCTGCATTGCCGTTCCAAATGGCTGTTGTGAATATTTTTTATGATAACTACAAAGGACGTATTGCGATTGGACGAGTTGAAAATGGTGTTGTCCGTCAAGGCATGCAGGTAAAACATGTTGATCGTAACGGAAAGGAAAAAATGGCAAAGGTTATTGCGGTTCAGGTGTTTGATGCACTCGGTCGTGTGGAGGTTCCGGATGCTTCCGCAGGAGAAGTGGTTGCGATTGCAGGAATTGGAGAGGTACAAATTGGTGAGTCTCTTGTTGATCCAGTCGGTGGCGTTGCGTTGCCAGTGATGGAAATTGAGGAGCCTACGGTGAAAATGACATTCGGAACGAACACATCTCCTTTTGCAGGAAACGAAGGAACATTTTCAACAGCGCGTCACGTGAAGGAGCGTTTGGAAAAAGAATTGCTGAATGACGTCGCGCTTCGTGTTGAGAAGTCCGATTCTGATTCTCGATTCATCGTCTCCGGACGTGGCGAACTTCACCTTGCGATTCTCATCGAAAAAATGCGCCGAGAAGGGTTCGAGCTTGAAGTTTCACGTCCGCAGGTTATTTTCAAAAACGTTGACGGAAAGGTTCAGGAACCATTCGAAGCAGTATCGATTGAATGTCCGGAAACAAACACGGGTGTGGTCATCGAAAAAATGGGAAAGCGTCGTGGAGAAATGAAAGACATGAAGGTAGAAAATGGCACAGGATTTCTCGAGTTTGAAATTCCAACACGTGGACTCATCGGCTACCGCACTGAATTCATGACGGACACGAAGGGCCAGGGAACAATCAACACTCTTTTTCTCGGGTATCGTAGTGAAGTAGGTGACATTACGGCAACGGAACACGGCTCCATGATCTCGATGGAAAACGGCACGGTCATGCACTTCGCTCTCGCAAACTTGCAAGAACGCGGCACGATGTTCATCGGTCCTGGTGCCGAAGTGTACGTCGGAATGGTGATTGGTCAGTACTCTCGCGTGGAAGATATCGAAGTGAATCCCTGCAAAGAAAAAAAACTCTCAAACATGCGCTCAAAAGGCGATGGCGCCGCCGCTGCGCTCGATACCCCACGCGACATGACACTTGAAATGTCGCTTGAGTTTATTGGTGATGATGAATTACTTGAAGTAACACCAAAGTCATTGCGAATCCGCAAGGCGATCCTCGATTCGACGACACGAAAGCGCGAGGGAGCAAAGAAGCTCGGGTTGTAAATATCGTACCCGTCCGAAAAGGACGGGTTTTGGTTTGTGGTGTTCAGATCTTTGTTCATTGTATATTGACAAATATCTGGCTTTTTGTTATACTATAAGTGTATGTATATAAAAAGAGCGTTGGATGAAGTGCTTAAAAAGCAGCTTTTTCAAGGAAAAGTGATCGTTTTGTATGGACCACGTCAAGCAGGTAAAACAACACTTGTGAAAGAGGTTGTTAAGGATTTTGGACAGGATGTTCGTTTTATTGACTGTGAGCTTCTCGCTAACAATGAGCTGCTCACTCGTCGAAACACGGAGGAAATTTTTTCGCTTGTTCGAGGGTATAAAATTGTTGTGTTTGATGAAGCGCAAACCGTGAAAGGCATTGGTTCTGTCCTTAAAAGTCTTTTTGATCATCATCCAGAAGTTCAGTATATTGCAACAGGTTCCTCTTCTTTTGACCTTGTCAATGAAGTTTCAGAGCCTTTGACAGGAAGATCAAGAGAATATGTGCTTTATCCTCTTGGTCTGACTGAGCTGACCGATCGTGCGTTTGATACGGAGAATCGCTTGGGGGATTTTATGCGTTTTGGAGGGTATCCTGGGATACAGGATGAGTCAGAGGAGGAAAAGAAAACACAACTGAATGCGCTTGTTTCTCAATATTTGTATAAAAATGTTCTGTCGATTGAAGGCTTCCGCAAGCCGGAGCTTGTTGTTTCGCTCTTGAAACTCCTCGCTTTTCAGATCGGTCATGAGGTGTCCTACCGTGAACTTTCTCAAACACTGAATGCCAGCGTTGCCACGGTGCAGAAATACATCGGTCTTCTTGAAACAAATTATGTCATCATACGGATTGGTGCTTATTCGGGAAATGGGCGTAAAGAAGTCGTTCGTTCAAAAAAAATATTCTTCGTTGATTTAGGTCTTCGCAACGCACTCATTGATAATTTTGCACCAATGATACCGACGGCACGGCCAGATGTTGGGGTCCTATTTGAAAATTGCATGATCGTTGAACGACTGAAAAACGTCGCTCATCATGGACAAAGAGTGCCCAAGCAATTTTTTTGGCGAACAGTTGATCAAAAAGAAATTGATTATCTTGAAGAATCTGAAGGAAAGATCAAGGCATTTGAATTTAAGTGGGGGAACAAACCTGCCCAGGCACCGAAGTCATTTATTGAGCATTATCAAAATGCTTCGTTTGAAACAATCAATCAGAAAAATGCCTATCTTTTTTTACAGCAGTAAAGCTGTTGAGACCTCTGCTGAGAAATCGGCAGGGTTTTGTTTTGTGGTAGAATATGACTATCTATGCGCATTGCGATGATTGGGCAGAAAGGGTTTGAGGTTGGAGAGCGGGGCGGGGGTGTTGAGCAACATGTCCGGGCTTTGTCGTTGTATTTGGGGAAGCGGGGGCATGAGGTGACGGTGTATGCGTGTTGAAGATATGTATTGAGGTTTGGAGGCCAGAAGGCCAGGAGGAGTTACTGTGAGGTATATTCCAACTATTTATCGGAAAAATTTGGAGGCGATTGTGCATGTGCCAGAGTCCGACCTCATAAGGCTAATGACTCAATGATACATAAGCGCAGTACAAAGAAGCTTTTTGGGCTGTAGATCGGATTATTCCCATACTGATTTTTTAAGACTCCTCAAACATTTTCTTACATAAAGAATATGGACTACCCTCACTCACAAATTGTCATCTATAAAGATAAGAATGGGCACATCAAGATTGATGTGCGGTTTGATGGCAACACAGTGTGGCTCACTCAAGATACGATGGCTTCCTTGTATGACAAAGGACGATCTACTATCACCGAGCACATCCATAATGTTTTTGAAGAAGGAGAACTTTTATCCGATTCAGTATGTCGGGAATTCCGACGTACTGGAACAGATGGCAAGGAATATCTTGTAAAATACTATAACCTTGAACTCATCATTGCTGTCGGCTACAGAGTTAAGTCGTCACAGGGAACCGCTTTTCGTAAATGGGCCACAGAGAGACTTTCCGAGTACATCGTGAAAGGCTTTGTAATTGACAGTGAGAGACTTAAAAATCTCGACGCACCCTTTGACTACTTTGAGGAGCTGGAGCGCACGATCGCTGATATCCGCACCAGCGAAAAGCGCTTCTATCGCAAGATCACAGATATTTACGCTACCAGCATTGATTATGATCCAACAAATGACCAGAGTATTCTTTTTTTTAAAACAGTCCAAAACAAAGTGCACTACGCAGTCACTGGCAATACAGCTGCCGAAATTGTTGTTGAACGAATTGACAGTAGCAAAAAGAATTTAGGGCTCACGACGTTCCGTGGTAGAAAGCCGACCAAAGAAGAGGTGATTATTGCCAAAAACTACTACAACGCAGAAGAATTAACACAGCTCAATGCACTCGTTGAACAGTACTTGATATTTGCAACGGAACAGGCGCGTCGACGAGTGCCGATGACCATGAAAGACTGGATAGAAAAACTGCATGGTTTTTTGACAATTAACGACAGGAACATCTTGCAAGACGCTGGCAGGATCTCCCATGAACTGATGGTAGATATCGCCGAAAAGAAATTTGATACTTATAAACAGATCGAGGCAACGCAAGATGTTGATTTTGATGAGGTGGCACTCAAAGCGATTGAGAATGCAAAAAGTAGAAGGAAGAAGTTAAAAAGCTGAACTCGTGTGTCGCCTCCACCTTCCCCACAAGTTCCAGAGGCGCATATATATGCACCAACGCCAGGACCAACCGACCCCGCCGAGAAATCGGCGGGGTTTGGGTGTGGTAAGAGATTTATGTCTTGGATTTTCTACTCACGCAATAACCAATTTGCAAGCGGGGCGTTGGTGATCACTTTGGCAAACACGCGCGACAGCGCAACCTGTTCAGTGTGGTGTTGGCGGAACTGCGTGGTGATGTCTGGCATGGACGAGTCGGAAGTTTCACTAATCGCGTCAAGCACTTCCACGGTTACGACGTCGTTGTCTACGGCGAGAACGCGACCATAGAGGAAATTCTGCTCGAGTTGCGTTTGGATGGAGTATTCCAGAGAATCCACAGTCTTCTGAGGACCAAACATGATGAGATCGCCTTCCGCGATGCCTCCGACGAGACGGTAGTCGAACACGGCCGGCAAGAACTCCTCATTCTGTTCATATCCGATCGCGATTGGACCGCCAAAACCTCCTGGCATGGCAACCGTACCCATAAACGGAACCCACATGGCAATAGGCACAGCAACGGCTCCCACCATCATGAGAAACACCGTGAGCACGCGCTTCCAAAATGGAATTTTTGGCCACAACAGGAAACCAATCGTCGGCAACGAAGTCAAAAGTATCGCCAGCATCCGAGCATGCAATGTATAGGCGCGTGTCCAATTCCAGGCCCAGACCATCGCACTTATCACATGTATGATAAACACACCTACGATTGAAGCGAAGAGTAACTCCGGGCGCCAAAGAACAGGAAGCATGCCGGCGAGCGTCGCGACAAACAGGACAGCCGCGAACTTCCAAAAAGCAATACGTTTTTCATGGACGACTGGTTTGAATTCCAAATGCTCGTAGCGCACAGCTGTCCAACCCGCAGCCATACTTGCGAGCAGGAGCAGTTGAAGAACAGCGACTGCATGGTCGGCATTCCCGATTTTGACAACGAACAGGAACACACCGAGTCCGGCCCAAGCAACTGTTAGGGCGCGCTGGTATGCAACAGAGAGAATGACAGCCTCACGTTCGTCGGCTGGGTAACGGGAGAACCAAAGGAAATGTTTCAGCATATGGTTAAAGGTTAGGGAATTGAAAGATGTCTTCGATGGATGTCTTGAACAGAGCTGCACACTTGGCGGCAAGGTGGAGAGTAGGTTGGTACTTTCCTTGCTCAAGTGCAATGATCGTTTGGCGTGTCACGCCAAGCCTGTCGGCAAGCTCCTCTTGAGTCACCTCAAGCCTCACACGAAATTTTTTGAGTTCCGAATTGATTTCAGGCATAGGAAATGTCAAATGTAGTTTACTATTTCAATGTAAAACATACTTTACATTCTGTCAAGTCGTAGTGTTGTCCACATGCAGTCCGGTCGTGGCACCATTCGATTTTCTTTGCTCACGCATGGCAAGCCAACGCCGGGACCAACTGACCCATCCGAGAGAATTCGTGTTATAATTCCATCATCTATGCACATTGCGATGATTGGGCAAAAGGGGTTTGAGATTGGAGAAAGAGGAGGGGGAGTTGAACAGCATGTTCGGGCTTTGTCGTTGTATTTGGGGAAGCGAGGGCATGAGGTGACGGTGTATGCAAGGAGGAAGTATGCGGAGAGGCACGGAGGCATGGAGGCATTGAGGCCTAGAGGGGTGACGGTGAGGTATATTCCAACCATTTATCGAAAAAATTTAGAGGCGATTGTACATACCTTTTTATGTACGATGGATGCGATGTTGCGGGATGTGGATGTGTTTCATTATCATGGGGTGGGGCCATCGACGCTTGCGTGGATTCCGCGGTTGTTCAAACCAAAAGCGCGCGTTGTTTGTACCTTCCATTCTCAAGATCGCTTTCATCAAAAGTGGAGTTGGCCGGCGAAGTTGTATTTATGGCTTGGAGAATTTGCGGCGTGTTACATTCCTCATGCGACGATCGCCGTATCACATACGATTCAAGTTTATGTCCGAGAAGTATACGGTCGGCGTGTTTTGTATATTCCAAACGGAGCGGAGATTCAACAGGTGACGGCGACAGATCGACTGGCAGAATTTGGTCTGGAACCCATGAGATATATTTTGAATGTCGGAAGACTGGTGCCACATAAGGGAGTTCAATATCTCATCGAAGCTTTCAAGTCACTACACACAACGCACCGTACGTCAACGGATCTAAAACTCGTCATTGTTGGCGCAGGAAGTTATGGATCGAGGTATGAGGAGAAGTTGAAAGCACTTGC
>CALRHL010000027.1 GCA_943359455.1 Candidatus Uhrbacteria bacterium RIFOXYB12_FULL_58_10 | reverse complement strand
CTTGCTCGAACGATCGCCATGCAGTCCTTATATCAGTGGGATTTTTTAGGTCAGGACGACACAAAACTTCCTGAAGTTATCGCGTTTAACCGCGCAGAATTTGCGCCAGAGTTTGATGATGGTGGGTTTGTGCAGAATTTGGTTGATGGCGTCATGAAAAATCGTCCGGCGATTGACGAAATTATCACACATTTCGCACCCGATTGGCCGCTTGAGACGATCACCATCATCGATCGTAACATTTTGCGACTCGGGACATACGAGCTTAAGTTTTCTGAATCCGTTCCAAGCAAAGTTGCGATTAACGAAGCGATCGAGCTTGCCAAATCGTTCGGGGGCGACGCATCCGGTCGATTTGTGAATGGAGTGTTGGGTGCGATCTATAAGGACATGGTTGCGAAAGGGGAGGGAAAAGAAATTGACCAGAGTCCAGAGAAACCGAAGGGTACTGAGTGATTGAAGTGATTAAGGTTATTAAGGTGATTCCGCCGCTATCCTATGCCCGACATTTCACAACTTGAACAGGCTCTTGGCGTGACGTTTCTCAATAAAGATACGCTACGCCAAGCACTTGTTCATCGATCATACTTGAATGAACATCCAGACTTTCCGCTTGGACATAACGAGCGTTTGGAGTTTTTAGGTGATGCGGTCGTTGAATTGGTTGTCACCGAGTTTTTGTATCACAACTACGAAAATCCAGAAGGAGATCTCACGAACTGGCGTGCATCACTTGTGAATGCAGATATGATGGCGGGAATTTGTGAAACGTATGGAGTCGACGATTTCATGCTGTTGTCGCGAGGTGAATCGAAGGACGCAAAGTCAAAAGCACGAAGATATATTTTAGCAAACGCGTTTGAGGCGATTATTGGAGCGATTTATATTGATCGGGGTTGGGAAGAGTCCAAACAGTTTATTTTGCGAAGCGTTATTTCAAAGTTGCCAGAGATTTTGGAACATCGTCTGTATATCGATCCTAAGAGTCGCTTTCAGGAAGCCGCTCAGGAGCATGTTGGGGTGACACCGTCGTATCGTGTCCTTTCAGAAGAAGGTCCAGATCATGCAAAAAAATTTCAGGTTGGAATTTACCTTGAAAAAGATCTGATTGCTGTTGGAACAGGAATGAGTAAACAGGAAGCGCAGGTAGCTGCCGCGGCTGAGGCGGTAAAGGTTAAGGGCTGGTAGAACGGGTTCCGGATCGAGGAGCGTGAGAACACAAGAATGTGAACCCCATCGTCCTCACTCGGTCTCGACTTCGCGAGCCTCTCGCTCCGGGCGATGAGATTCACATTCTTGTGTTCTCACGCCTAGTCGTAACAGATCAAAACTCAGCAACACGTTCCCAGGAAGAAATGGTGACTGGGTTGGTGCTGGAAAGTTCGATACGGAGCCGGTAAACGGATCCGTTTTTTGATGCTTCGGTTTCGATCGTCGTCGGTCCGCTCAGAACAGGACGGATTATACAGGTGTCAGATCCGATCGTGATTGTTTCATCGCCGGTATAGGAGCTGTCCTGAGAAAGTTCAAGCAGTGCAGTATCAGCACAGCCTTCTGCGAGTGCTTGGGCCATTAAAAGATTCGTAAGTGTTGTATTTGAGCTTTGTGTTGTTAGCTGCATTCGTGCGATTCCGGTCGCAGCTAAAAGCATCATACTTGTGATGACAAGCACGCAGGCGATGAGAGCATATCCGTGTTCATTCGGCATATTTGAGTGTAGACGTCCACGAAGCGTCTGAACTAATTGTTTTGGATCCGATTTGGGTTTCTATCGTTGTTGAAATAGTGATGGATGCAGGGTCGCCCGTGATACGCGTAATCGTGAAGTCTGTCATCGTGACAGTGCTCGGAGTGAGTGGTTCGGACGCAGAACTGCCTTCTTGTATGGTGAGTATGCCGTTTGAGAGTGAAAATATTGTTGGATTCGTCGCGCTGTCCGTTGTTGAAAAAGTAAGCGTTTCGGATGATCCTGAAGCAGGCACAGAAATTCCGTTTGCAGAAATCAGTCGATCTAATATCGTTTGCTCTACGAGAAATGTCGCATCTGTTAATCGTTGGTGTCCACGTACGCGTGCTTCTGTTGAAAGCGTTGAGTGAAAAAGCATTGCCGCCGTCGTCAAAACACCTGCAGATAAGGCAATGGCGATAATCGTTTCGAGCAGGGTGAAACCTTTACGATCCTGGCTCAATAACATCGAGGTTGAGTTGTGATTCGACCGTGACATAAGCAGTGTTGTTTTGGAACAGAATGTTGGTGGCAGTGTTTAGAAGATCGATTGAGGAAATTTGTGCAGCGCTGAGTGGATCGGAAACAGTATACACCTGGAATTCTTGCGCGGTGTTTGCCGTTGCGAGAAAAAGATAATTTCCTGCGGCAACAACGTCGTAGACATTCACTCCCATGTCGATGGAATTGAGAAGGGTTGGGGAAGTGAGATCGGAAATGGAGAAGAGATAGAGCTCTGGATTTGTATCGGCATTTTCATAAGTGGATACAAACAGAGAAGAGGAGCGAGCAGAAATGGCGAGGATGTCGGACGTTCCAGGAAGATTGTACGTTCCGATTTCTACGGGATTGGTTTTGTCGCTGACATCCACAATGTGCAATTCTTCATCATCATCTGGTGTGCCGATATACACGATCTGATCACGAACAGCAACGGCTTGCGCGTCCGTAGAAAAAGAAAGAGAACCGACTTCTGTTGGAGTATTTGGTGTCGAGATTTCAAAAATATGAAGGCCATTCACGGCAGCAACGTACAAATATCCATCTGAGACAACGACGTCATTTCCATCAGAATCGAGATCGCGTACGTCGTGTGGAATTGGCGCTTCTGGATCGCTGTTATTCCAAATACGTAATTCACGATTGATGTTTGTTTCTGGTGTATAGGCGCTTTCGTCCTCAAATGCGGCGTTGCTCAGACGATAGACAGAATCTGTAATGGACGGGTTGGCCCAGTCTCCCCACGCTTCGAGTGTACGCCAGTTTGAGAAGCGTGTAGAAGCAGAAGCGATCGGAGCACGAGATCCACGCGCCGTCCAAGAGACCGTGACGGTTGCTTCGACTTGATCTGCATCAATGGAAGAAATTTCGACGGTACGTTCAAAGACATCCGCGGTGATGTCGGATGTTCCAGAAAATGTCCAGCTGTTAGATGTAAGAGAAAGACCGTGTGTCCCTATTTCGAGCGAAGTAAAATTGGCATCACGCATCTGTCGTATCGCTTCCAATCCTTCTCGCACAAGTCGCGATCCTGTTCGTGATTGCTGTGCATACGACTGCTCGATAACGCTTGATCCAAGCAACGTAAACACGGCCCCGCCAATAAGTCCGATGATTGCGACCGAGACAAGGACTTCAAGGACTGACATCCCCTGTTGTGATTTCCAAAACACCATATGTTGAAAGTTCGATGTCCGCCATTTGATTTCCAAGGGTGATTGTTAGTGTACCGGCGGTGACAGGAACGAGCGATCCTTTTTCAAAAACGAATTCATCGGTTCCAGAGATTTCGACTTCTGCGTCGATGGGAGTGATGATGCCGTCTCGTGTGATAGACGACGTGCTGATAACAACGGAATGCGAAGAATCATTTTTTTGTGCGAACGCATCGGTCTGTGCCTGACGGATTTCTGATTCGATTAATTGCGTGATCGTATTAAGTTCCCGATGAGCGAGTGAGCGGTTTGTGAGAACAATACCTGTTGTGCCAACAAGCGCGGTGATCGTGATGACGATAAGCAACTCGATTAAAGTAAAGCCTCTCCTGTCATTGCGAGGAGACCTCAGTCGACGCGGCAATCTCAGGGGATTGCCGCGCTTTGCTTGCAATGACAGGTCTTGTAACTTCATACTTATTGCCCAACCCCACCGGTGAGCTGGTAAATCGGGGTGATGATGGAGATCGCGATAAAACCTACAAACGCTCCAACAAACAGTAACAACAGTGGTTCGAGAATCGTCGTGAGTGCTTTGGTTGAATCGTCGAGTTCACGTTCGGCATACGACGAAACAAATATCCACGACTCATCGAGTTTTCCTGATTCTTCGCCAACCCCAATCATCTGCGTTGCGATGGCAGGGAAGTGTGTGCGGTGACGCGACAAATACTGAGCAATGGTTCCACCGTCTTCTATAGCAGAAGCCATGGCGAAGAGGTCACGTTGATAAACGAGATTTGTTGATGTTTGTGCGGCGATTTTGAGTGCGTCCACGATGGTGATACCAGCTTTGTGAAGGGTCCCAACAATGTTCGCGGTTTGAGTGAGGTGGACATTTGCGATGATTGGTCCTACAACCGGAAGACGCAAGAGGGAACGTTGGATCGGTTCTCTGAGGCGAGGAAGGCGGAGGAGAAAGGCACAGACGATGCCTGTGGCAAGGATCGCAACGAGAAGCAACCATTTGTAATCCTGAATAAACGCAGAAGTCCCAAGGACGATGCGCGTGCTCCAGGGAAGATTAACATTGAGAGATTTGAATAAAGGAAGAAGCTGTGGAAGAAGAACGAGAATGAGATATCCAGCCGTCGCGAGGGTCCCGATGCCAATGATGATTGGATACAGCATGGCCGCGCGGATTTTTCCGATGAGCTCGCGTGTTTTTTCCAAATGCGCGGCAACCTGTCCGAGTGATTCGGTGAGTGTTCCGGTTTTTTCTCCGATTTTTACAAGGTTGATAAAGAGCGTGGAAAAATCTTTAGGGAATTTTTTTAAACTCGACGAAAGAAATTCTCCTCCAGCGATATCGACAAGTATGGTGAGTAAAATTTTGCGAAGTGGTTTGGATGTTGTCTGGTTTCTGATCCCGATCAACGCTTTTTCAAGGGGAAGTCCAGCACCAGTCAACGTCGCAAGCGTCTTCGCAAAAAACATCTGGTCCTTCACAGTCAGATGGGAGAAAAGATTTACGTCTGCTTTAAGAGAAGGAAATTTGAACATGTTATCCGTGAATAACTCGCAAAACTTCTGCAATGGATGTGATTCCAGAAGCGGCTTTCGACAATCCGTCCTGCAACATGGTCGTCATTCCTTCGCTTATCGCCGCTTTGCGAATGTCATCAGCTGTTGCTTGACGTACCACAAGTCCGCGGATTTTTTCCGTCATTTCGAGCACTTCGTAAATGCCGATGCGTCCGTGATACCCAGAACGATTACATTTTGCACATCCCTTTGGCTCGGCAAATGTTTTGTGCTTTGCAAGAAATCCATGTGCCGCAAATTTTTTGAGTGCTTCACGTTCTACGATGGTGAGAGATCGTTTCTTTGCACAGGTACACAGACGTCGAACAAGACGTTGTCCAATGGCGACATTAATCGTGGATGCAATGAGAAACGGTTCGATTCCCATGTCGACCAACCGCGGAAGGGCAACGGCTGCGTCGTTTGTGTGAAGCGTTGAAAGCAATAAGTGTCCTGTCAGAGCAGCGTTCACCGCGATTCCGGCTGTTTCTTGATCACGAATTTCTCCAACCATGATGATGTTTGGATCCTGGCGGACAATGGAACGCAGTCCGGATGCGAATGTCAGATCGGTCTGCGTGTTGACCTGGATTTGATTGAGACCTGGAATCGTGTACTCGACCGGATCTTCGATCGTGATAATCGAGACTTGACGCTTATTTAATTCTTGCAACATCGAATAAAGCGATGTGGTTTTTCCAGACCCGGTCGGACCAGTTGCAAGCAACATGCCGTACGATTTTTTCATGTTACGTTCGATCGTTTCCTGATCGCGTTTGGACATGCCCAGTTCAGAAAGCTGGAGGGCGCGACCTTGGGAGACGAGTAGACGCATGACGACCGTTTCTCCGTTGAATGTTGGTGTGATGGAAACACGAACGTCAACCGGAGTGTCACCAAGCATGACACGAAATCGTCCGTCTTGTGCAGACTGGTGAACATCGGTGCGCAATTCGGACAAAACGCGGATGCGTGTGACGATTGTTGGGAGCGATTTTTTTGGCACCGCGAGTACGTCGTGCAAAATGCCGTCCATGCGAAAACGGACCGTGAGAAGTGTTTCTGAAGGGTCAAGGTGAATGTCAGATGTTCCTGCGAGATACGCGTACTGCAAAATTCCATCAACAAAATCACGGGCAGATGCCGCTTCAAGCTCACCAATCTCGCGCAAACTCGGAATCGTTCGTGTGTCGACGATTTCTTTTTTCACGAGCGTTTCAAATCGCTCCGTCGCGCTTTGTTCCTCCACTCCCCCCTTGTGCATAACACAGACAGTTTACCAGATTTCTCGCGTTCTTGACACTGTGTTATACTATTGTTAATTCTATTTGCCTTGTGCATATCTTTATGATGATAAAAATCGACAGGCGTGGCTTTACTCTGCTTGAAATGCTCATCGTCATGGCGCTCATCGCCATTCTCGCAGGTATCGTTATTGCTTCACTTAATCCAGCTCGACAATTTGCTCTTGGTCGTAATTCAACTCGCCGAGCGCACATTACAACAATCATGAACGCGATTAGTGCGAACGTGTCTGAAAATGGTGGGATTTTTATTTGCTCCACAGGAACGATTCCATCAACCCCAACAAACATGTCGAACGGCGATTATGACATCGCCCCTTGCCTCGCTCCCGACTACATCTCGAGCATGCCATTCGATCCATCCGTCACCGATGCTCACTGGACAGATTCAACCGACTACGACACAGGCTACGAAGTCTCGATGGATGCGGATGATATTGTCACAATTAGCGCTCCAGAAGCTGAACTCGAAGAGTCGATTACGATCACGAGATAATACAAAAATACCCAGATGTATGTCTGGGTATTTTTTGGTGCGGGCGGAGGGATTTGAACCCCCGGCCAAGTGATTAAGAGTCACCTGCTCTACCCCTGAGCTACGCCCGCCGGATTCGGGCGCCAAAAATCGCGATCTTTCAATTCACGCCTTCGTCACTCGTTCAGCGTACGTCTAATGTACGCATCACTTCGTTCCTTGTCGTTTATTGAAATTTCATCAATTTTTGACACCCTCATTCACTTGCACGGAATAAATCTGAATCGGAATGTGCGCAGAGTATGTCAAACAGATTGACGATCGTCAAGAAATCGCGTAGGATCCGGACACCTATGCGGACGTAGCTCAGTTGGATAGAGCATCTGGCTTCGAACCAGAGGGTCGGGGGTTCGAGTCCCTCCGTCCGCACCACACGATAAGAGTTCATGCCTTTCTCCATTGTCATGAAGCAAGGCATGAACTCTTATCAAAAAATCATTCCGCGAGGTGATAAGTGAAAGCTTTCAAGACGATCTTTATCTTTTTGATGACGTATGCACTGATCGCAGGAATTGTGCGCGATGAGGAAAGAGTGAAAAGCTTCCATGTCCTTTCTCAAATCACCGTACTCATGGTTCTCCAGAATTTTCTGGTAATCGCAACGGTGATCATTGCTCATGAAGCACTGACCCACGTTGTACCGTCCTTCAGGTGGTCACTCTACTCGTTGTTTCGTAAAAAAAAATCGGAGAGCAGAGAGCCTGTTCAACAAGAAGGAAATATTCATTTTCTTGCAATGGACGTGATGTACTTTGGTCCAGTGTATCTGATCCTTTTCGCCTTCAATCTTCCAAGACTTGCGGTCATGGAAGAGGAGATGTTTCGTCAGGGGACAGAGTCGTGGGTGGATGGAGTACTGAGAAGCATCTGTTTTGGACTCGCACACTGCCTCGTTGGTGTTCCGATCAGTGCAGGGTTGGCGATTACGATCGGGGGACTTTGGTTCACTCACCAGTATTTTATCGGTGGTGTGGAGCTTTCAACGATCCATCATACAACGTACAATCTGATCGCTGTCAGTGTTATCTTTTTGATTCTGACACGCAGACAGGTTGCTGAATTCTTGAAGCGGAGGAGAAAGGAGTCAATGACAGGATGATCTGGTGCGCACTTTATGGGTGCAGCACCTTTTTTTGTCTTCAAGATATGCTACACTTACATTAAGTATATCAAAAATGTGGATAGTCAATTGACAGATACAACAAAGATCGCCCTGTTTAAAGGCAAGAAAGTCCGAAAGGTTCTTTATCATGGAGAATGGTGGTTTTCGGTTGTGGATGTTCTTGAAGCACTGACAGATAGTACAAATTCTAATGACTACTGGTATCGAATGAAGATGAGAGTAAAGGGTGAGGATGGAATTGAGTTGTCGACAATTTGTCGACAACTGAAATTAGCGTCTTCTGATGGTAAAAAATACGAAACAGATTGCGCAAATACAGAAAGCGTTTTTCGGATCATCCAGTCTGTTCCATCACCAAAGGCAGAACCATTTAAGCGGTGGTTGGCAAAAGTTGGTTATGAGAGAGTACAAGAGATCGAAAATCCAGAGTTAGCAACAAAAAGAACACGCGTGCTCTATAAACTGAAAGGGTATAGTGAAGATTGGATAGAAAAGCGCTTGAGAGGGATCGCGATTCGTGAAGAATTGACAGATGAATGGAAGAATCGTGGAGCGCGAGATCGACAGGACTACGAGATTTTGACAGCCGATATTTCTAAAGCAACATTTGGAGTCACGCCGAGCGAGTACAAAAAACTAAAAGGTCTTCATCGGGAAAATCTGCGTGATCACATGGATGATTTTGAGCTTATTTTTAACATGCTCGGTGAGCGGGCGACAACCGAGATACATCGTACAGAAAATTCAAAAGGTTTCGTGAAACTTCGAAGTGATGCAAAGGCTGGGGGTAGTATTGCTGGTGGTGCCAGGAAAAAATTGGAGCAACGTCTTGGTCGGTCGGTTGTAACGAAGAAAAACTATCTTAACAATAAGGAATCTAAAAAGAAACTTACATAGTATGCCAAGACTTGCCATCAACGGTTTCGGTCGGATTGGCCGACAAGCGCTTCGTGTTGCCTGGGGAAGGAAAGGGACGAAGATTGTTGTCATTAACGATCTAACGGAGCCGAAGATTTTGGCGCATTTGTTGAAGTATGATTCGGTGCATCGAACATGGAATCATGACGTGAGTGCCGATGCGAACGGACTTATCATCGATGGCCATGCGGTGCCGATTGTGGCGGAGACGGATCCGGCGAAATTACCTTGGAAAAAATATAAGGTGGATGTTGTGCTTGAGTGTACGGGACGATTTACAAACAAAGAGGACGCGAGCAAGCATTTGGTTGCAGGGGCAAAAAAGGTCGTGATTTCTGCGCCAGCAAAAGATACTCCTACCGTACTCATGGGGGTGAATCATCAGGGGATTAAAGCGTCAGAGATGATTGTGAATAATGCATCGTGTACCACCAACTCGATTGCTCCGGTTGCTCAAATCATGAATGAAGCATTTGGAATTAAAAAAGCGATGATGACGACCGTGCACTCAGTTACGGCTGAACAAAACATCGTCGATTCACTTCCACCAAGTCGACATCCCGACATGCGTCGCGCGCGATCGGCTCTCGTGAACATGGTACCAACGTCAACAGGTGCCGCGAAGGCCGTTTCCGAAGCGATCCCGGAACTCAAAGGAAAGTTCGATGGAATGGCGATTCGCGTACCAACACTCGATGTGTCGCTGTCTGATTTTACCTTTGTGCTCAAAAAGAAGGTGACGGCAGAAGAAGTGAATGCCGTTTTCAAAAAAGCATCCCAGTCCTCGCGTTGGAAAGGAATACTCGCTGTTTCTGAAGTCCCGCTCGTTTCTTCCGACTTCATTGGCAACCCTCACTCATCCATTGTCGATTTAGAAATGACAAAAGTCGTCGACGGCGATTTGGTAAAAGTACTCGCCTGGTACGACAACGAATGGGGATATTCTGTTCGACTTGTTGAGATGGCAGAGTATATTTCTAAACGATAAGTCCTATCTCAACCAATAGGTCCTATACGACTTATGGATGTTCACAAAATTGTCATCATTGGTGCTGGTTTTGCTGGTCTTCGAACAGCTCTTGAACTTGAAAAACGTTGTGCACGAATGAAATCGTGTGAAATTCTGCTGATTGATCGACGCGCAGAGCATTTATACACGCCGCTGTTATATGAAGTCTCAAGCGGGGAGTTACAAGCATCAAATCGTTCTTGTTCCGGTGATCTAAAAAGCGGTGTGTGTGTTCGGTTCGATGCCTATGTGAATATCGTGAAGAAAAAACATATTCGATTTCGTCGTGCAGAGGTGACGGGGATTGATCGGGAAGAACAAGTTGTCCTTCTTTCTGGTGGAGAGCGTATTTCATACAACGATCTTGTGATTGCGATGGGAGTTGAAGTAGCAACATTTGGGATTCCCGGAGTTGCAGAATATGCGCTTCCCATGAAAACGCTTTCAGACGCGTTTGCTATTCGTGATCGACTGCATGGATTCGTTCAGGGGTACATCGACGGAAAAGAAAAACATTTATCAATCATTGTCGTTGGTGGAGGAGCAACTGGTGTTGAGTTTGCGGCCGAGTCCGCGAATTTTTTTGCTCGTCTTGCTTCAACGGGTGTTTTAAAATCAGCGGACTATTCTGTGACGCTTCTCGAAGCCGCACAAAATATTTTACCTGTTTTTTCCGAATCTGTTCGCGCCGTTGCTTTACACAGACTAAAGGAGCTTGGGGTTACTATTCAGGTTCAGACAAAATTAGATGAAGTAAAAAAAGGACGTGTGTTCGTGACAGGGAAGCTTGGTATGCCATCTGAATATCCATCGGACGTAGCGGTTTGGACCGCAGGAGTAAAACCAATGGCTGCAGGAAAAGCATGGGGCTTGCCCACAGATGAACGCGGATCAATTCAGATCGAAAGATCGTTTGTCGTTGTGGGAGAAAAACACATTTTTGCTCTTGGGGATTGTGTCATGTTTAAACATCCAAAAACCAAAACACCTGTTCCTGCACTCGCACAAGTTGCGGTTCGTGAAGCAGGAGTTGTTGCCGAAAATATTGTCCGTCAACTCGAACGTAAACTTCCTGTCACCTGGTCTCCACCTGAACGTTGGGCGGTCGTTGTCCCAATGGGAGGAAAATACGCCATCGCTGATTTCGGAAAATTCCACCTCTCCGGTACCCTTGGTTTTTTTGTTCGAAAAATCGCTGATCTTTTTTACTTTCTCTCGATTCTTCCTCCACTTGAAGCCTGGAAGTTTTGGCGACAAGGAGCAGATGTATACGCAAAAAACGACTGATCGTGCTATAATCCTTCCGTTATGCGGTTGAAGACGTTACGCAATGGTGTGGATCTTTCCGGGAAGCGGGTGTTGCTTCGGATTGATGGAAATGTTCCGATTGAGAAGGGAAAAGTTATTGATGGACCGCATGGGAAGATTGCTCGCTCGGCGGTGGATATTGAATGGTTGCGTCAGCGTGGGGTAAAGGTGATTGTGGTGACGCATCTTGGACGGCCCGAAGGCAAACGTGTGCCGGCGTATTCCCTTCGACCGGTCGCAAAACGATTGTCGGAGTTATTAATGGTTGAGGTAAAACTCTCAAGAGATATTGCCGGCCCGTCTGCCCAGAAACTTGTTCAACAGATGAAAAACGGCGACATCGTGTTACTTGAAAATGTTCGGTTTGATCCAGGGGAAGAGCGTAACTCAACATCACTCGCGCATGCTCTGTCGCAACTTGGGGATTTGTACATGAATGATGCCTTTGCCGTTTCTCATCGCGCCCATGCGTCGGTCGATGCAATTACATCCGAAATTCCGAGTTACGCGGGACCTCTTGTGGTGAGTGAAGTTGGGGTGATGGAAAAAGTCATTAAAAGTCCGAAGCATCCATTTGTTCTTGTGATGGGTGGACTCAAAATGAAAGACAAATTGCCCGTGATGAAACGTTTTGTGTCAGAGGTCGACCGCGTGCTTGTTGGTGGGGCACTCGCCCATGTCTTTTTTCTTGCTCATGGATTTGAAATCGGTTCTTCCACGTACGATCCAGATGGAGTAAAAGCGGCGATGGAGATTATTAAACTCGGAAAGGAAAAAATTTCATTACCTACAGATGTTGTCGTGGTCAAGAGTTTACGAAAGGACGCAGAACGTAAGGTAAAATTTCTGCAAGATGTTTTGAAGACAGATCGCATTGTCGATCTTGGTCCGGAAACAATCGCGCGTTTTCAAAAAACAATTCAATTGGCAAAAATGATCGTCTGGAATGGCCCACTTGGCTACACCGAATGCGAGCCATTTCGTACCGGGACTCTCGCCATCGCGCATTCCATCGCAAAACGCACAAACAAAGCGATCACTGTCGTCGGAGGCGGAGACACCATCCCCGTCATCGAATCCGCCGGTCTCGCCGACCGATTCACTCTCCTCTCCACGGGCGGCGGCGCCATGCTCGAATTTCTCGCTGGTGAAAAAATGCCAGGAATTGAAGCGTTAGAACTATGAAAGACAACTCTCTCAAACTTGAACTTGTAGAAAAAATGACGACGCTTGTCACGGCTGGATTTGGATTTGTGGCAGGTCTTGCATGGAATGAAGCGATTCAGGA
>CALRHL010000026.1 GCA_943359455.1 Candidatus Uhrbacteria bacterium RIFOXYB12_FULL_58_10 | reverse complement strand
CAACAAAAAGCGGCGGTCACGCATCGTGACGGGCCGCTTTTGATTGTGGCGGGGGCGGGGACGGGGAAGACGACGGTGATTACGAAAAGGATCGCTTGGCTTATTGAGCAGGGGCTTGCGAAGCCTGAGAATATTTTGGCTCTGACATTTACGGATAAGGCCGCAGGAGAAATGGAGGAGCGAGTGGATCGGTTGTTGCCGCTTGGGTATGTGGAATTGTCGATTTCGACGTTTCATGCGTTTTGTGAAAAATTATTACGCGAGTATGCGGTCGACATAGGCCTGTCGCGAGATTTTCGTGTCGTGACGGAACTTGATGGTTGGTTGCTCGCACGTCGATATCTTGATCGATTCGATCTCGATTATTATCGACCGCTCGGGAATCCAACCAAGTTTCTGCGCAGTCTTTTGTCGCATTTTTGTCGAGCGAAAGATTCTGGGATCAGTCCTCTGCAATATTTGACGTTTTCAGATAATCAGACAGCAGATCAGGACGAGACGGGGTCAAGGGACCCCGCCTATACGACGGAGGTGGCTCGAATTGTTGAATTAGGAAAAGCTTACCACACCTATCAGCAACTCTTGCTCGAAAACGACGCGCTTGATTTTGGTGATCTGCTCATGATGACACTTACACTCCTCCGAGATCGTCCGAAAATTCTTGAAACACTCCGTCGCCGGTTCACGTACATCCTCGTCGATGAGTTTCAAGACACCAATACCGTCCAGTACGAAATCGTTAAGCTGATTGCGGCACCAAAAAATAACCTCACGGTGGTAGGAGATGATGACCAATCTGTCTACGCCTTCCGCGGAGCTTCGCTTGCAAATATTCTTCAGTTTGAGTCAGACTATCCTGATACGGCACGAGTTGTTCTTACTCACAATTATCGATCCGTTCAACAAATTCTTGATCACGCACACACGTTCATTCAAAAAAATAATCCGAATCGTTTGGAGGCCCAAGGGAAGCTCGATAAGAAATTGGTGTCGCAGACTGCGGACGTCGGAGTCGTCGGACACATTCATTTGCCAACTCTTGACGACGAAACAGAGGCAGTCGCGCAGAAAATTCTGGAACTGAAAACCATGCACCTCGATGCAAGCTGGAACGATTTTGCGATTCTGACTCGCTCCAACGATGCGGCGATTCCATTCTTGTCTGCTCTTGAGCGGAATCGTATTCCGTATCAGTTCATGGCGATGCGTGGATTGTATACGAAGCCAGTTATTCTTGATCTGATTGCGTATTTGCGCGTCCTCGTCACTCCACATGACAGTCCTTCGATGTATCGTGTTCTCACGCATCCGATGCGAAATATCCCACCGCTTGCGATTTCGGAACTGTCGCAGTTTGCAAATCGTAAAGGGAAGTCGTTGTTTGATGTCTGTGCGACCGTTGCCACGATCCGAACGCTGAACGAGGACGCCGCGATCGCGGTTCAAGATCTTGTTTCTGAAACCGCATCGTTTCGGACGGATATCGCGGGAAAAAAAGTTGGGGAACTGTTTGTTCGTGTTGCACGCGAAGCAGGATTTGTCGATTATCTGAACAAACGACCTGAGCAAGAAAAAGTTGAAGCGTTTCGTTATTTACAACAGTTTTATGAGCGACTGAAACGGTTTGAATCAACACACGAGCATCCAGTACTCGCGATTTTTTTCGACGAGTTTGAACAGGAGCGCGCGGCTGGTGAGGAAGGATCGCTCAGCTTCGACCCAGACGCTGGGCCTGAAATGGCGCGCGTCATGACGGTGCATGGATCGAAGGGTCTCGAATTTCGCTTTGTTTTTATCGTGTCCATGATCGATCAGCGTTTCCCGTCTGTGGCAAGATCAGAAGCGATCCCGTTGCCGGAAGGACTCACCCAAACTACCAACGAGCGACTACCAACCCCCACCTCCCCCACCTCCGACTGGCATCTCGAAGAGGAACGCCGACTATTCTACGTCGCCATGACACGGGCAAAAGAACAGGTCTATTTTACTTCCGCGGATGATTACGGCGGGACACGGAAGAGGAAACTGTCTCGGTTTCTTACAGAACTTGGGTTCGAGAAACCAGTCGGTCGAGACATCACGAAAACCGATCCGTTTCTTGATCCGAAAGACGATCACTACTCCCAACTACCAACTACCAACCCCCAACCCCCCATTATCCATCTCCCGAAACAATTTTCCTTTACCCAGCTTACAGCGTTTCGTACTTGTCCGCTCCAGTACAAGTTTGCTCATGTTCTTAAAATTCCTGTTTTTGGGAAGTGGACATTCTCATTCGGAAAAACAATGCATAACACTTTGCACAGATTCTTCGTCACGTGGCTCGAACAAACGAGTCAAAGACAACATTCGCTGTTTCCAGATACCAGTGGAGCATGGGGGCGTAGCGACGGGGCCCCCATCGCCCACAGCGAGAGGCCGGCGAAGTCCGGACCGAGTGAGGACGATGGGGTGGCGCGAAGCTCGGGGCCTCATGTGACGGGATTGCCTGTTTCGATCGATGGACTTCTTAAAACCTACGCAGACTGCTGGCAAGATGACTGGTACATCGACGACAAGCAACGCGAGGAGTATCGAGCGAGAGGTCGTGAACAGCTCAAGGGATTTTATGCGTATCTGAAAGAACATCCAGCTCAACCAAAATATCTTGAGCAGGATTTTACATTAAAAATCGGAGAGGTCATTTTGAAAGGGCGTATCGATCGCATTGATGAGTTTGAGAATGGTGTCGAAATCATCGACTACAAAACGGGGACACCAAAGGAGTTGGATAAAATTGATAAACAAGACAAGGAGCAGTTGTATCTGTATCAAATTGCCGCGCGGGATATTCTTGGACTGAATCCAGTGAAACTTACTTATCACTATCTTGAAAATAATTCTCAAGTTTCTTTCATTGGTGATGAAGATGATCTGATTGACCTAAAGGAAAAAATTCTCGAACGTGTGGAAGGGATCAAGAAAAGCAATTTCACAGCGACTCCCGGATTTCACTGCGGCTATTGTGATTTCGCAGATATTTGCGAGTTTCGTAAGGCATAGAACATTTTACTTCGCAGGCTATGCAAGATATCAAATCCTTACTTGCTGGATCGCTTCAACGTCATCAGATTACCGCACAGGTAACAACGGCGCGGGTGATTGAGGTTGTGAATGGAGAGATTTTTGCTGTCTTGCCAAGTGGTCATGGTCATGAAGCCACGGCAATTTCTGTTCGGGATGGGACGGTCAACGTTGTGTGTAAAAATGCAGGCGCCGCGAATCTCCTCACACAGGAAGAAACGCGCATTCTTAACGCTGTTAAAAAAATACTCCCAACCACTCGCATCGATAGAATACGGACGAAAATAGGTGTATACTGATAAAAGTAAAAGGTAAAAAGTAAAATGTTCATAGTGTGACTTTTAGGCAATTTCTTATTTTAATGCTCATTGCTTCTTGTGCGGCGTGGATCTCGTGGATCGTTGTCTTGTTTGCGATTGATCCGACACGTTCCGGGGTTATTGGATTTGTGCTGTTTTATACAACTCTGTGTCTTTCCCTTATTGGGACCCTGACGATTTTTGGAACGGGCCTTCGTCACTGGCGACATCCAGATGAGCTCATTTCTCGCCAAGTCATCAAGGCATTTCGACAAGCTTTCTTGTTTACAAGTCTGATTTTAGGATCGCTCTTTTTGTCCGGAAACGGCTTTTTTCGCTGGTGGACCGTCACATTGCTCATACTCCTGCTTGCGGTTGTCGAACTTGCCTTTTTGACCGCAACGAGGCCCAGAATAACTCCACATTCTCGCGACTTGTAATGCGAGGCTTCCTCGAGTAAAGTAACGGAACTTAGTAGACCTGTTGCTCTGTTTTTATGTTCAACAAACTTTTTGGCAAATTCTCTAAAGACCTGGGGATTGATCTTGGAACGTCTCATACACGTGTTTTTGTGCGAGAAAAGGGGATTGTTATCAATGAACCGTCTGTGGTCGCGATCAATACCCGTACAGATCAGATTCTGGCTGTTGGGAGCGACGCGCGAGACATGCTTGGGAAAACTCCCCCACATATCCTTACAACAAAACCACTCTCAAAAGGGGTTATTTCCGACTTTGAAGTTGCGGAAAAAATGCTCAAGTATTTTATCGATCGCGTGCACACAGAATCGTTTACGATCGTACCGCGTCCACGCATTGTGATTGGAGTGCCGCTTGAAACAACAGAAGTAGAGCGGAAAGCAATCGAAGACGCGGCACTGTCCGCGGGAGCGAGACAGGTCTATCTTGTGGAAGGACCGATGTTGTCAGCGATTGGTGCGCGTCTTCCTATTTCAGAATCTGTTGGAATAATGGTCGTTGATATCGGCGGTGGAACAACGGAAATTGCCGTTCTTTCACTTGGAGGAGTCGTCACATGGAAATCGCTTCCGATTGCAGGTGACGAGCTGAATAAAAATGTTGTTCAATACGCGCGTGATGTGTTTAATCTTCTTCTTGGAGAACGCGTTGCAGAACAGGTGAAGATTCGCATTGGAAGTGCTGTTGAACAAACCGAACCACTCACGATGGAAATGCGTGGACGAGATTTATTGTCCGGTCTTCCAAAAGAAATTATCGTAAATGATAGTCAGATTCGGGAAGCAATCCATCGATCGATTGCCGTGATCGTACAAAATATCAAAGCGACGCTCGAAGTCACTCCTCCGGAACTTGTCGCAGACATTTACGAGCGTGGAATTGTTTTAACGGGAGGGGGATCATTGCTTCGAGGACTCGATGTGTTAATTTCACGTCAGGCTGAAATTCCCGTTCGTGTTGCAGAAGATCCACTTACCTGTGCGGTCCGTGGCGCAGGAGCATTACTTGAAAATGATTTACTCCTGAAAGATCTCGCGCTTCCATCCGCAAGTCAAGGAGGAATAATCTAAAAAATCATGCGTCGACAATCGCGCCGAATTGTATCTACGCTTGCCGTGACTTTTTTTCTCGCGGCTATTTGTCTCATTTTTCGCTCACCCGTTGAACGTGTATTTGGAATCGTTGGACAACCATTTGTTGTCGCTGGAACGTGGCTTCGATCACGAGCAGAAGGAATTTTTAACGCCGCGCTCGTATCCCCAGAACGAATCGCAGAACTTGAAGCAGAACGGAACGCGCTTATTTTTGATCATCGGGAGCTCGAGAATCTTCGTCAGGAAAACAAAGAGCTTATCGAGCAATCTGGATTTATTAAACGGCGTGGGTTTCAATCGGTCACCGCGTCGATTGTCAGTCGTTCCATTGGCCCAAATTCGGTGTTGTGCCTGATCGATCAAGGAACGGAGCAAGGAATTATTGTCGGAGCACCGGCCATATCTGGAGAAGGAATTCTTGTTGGAAAGGTGATTGAAACGCGTCCGGAGTCAAGTGTGATTCAGATTCTTACCGATCATGATGCCGCGACAGCCGTAAGTGTTTTGAATGAAACAAGGACGATTGGAATCGCGAAAGGAGCTTCTTCATCTCTTCTGGTCGTCTCGTATATTCCCCAAGATGAAACGATCTCGATTAATGAAATTGTCGTCACTTCTGGTCTTGAAAGCACGGTTCCAAGTGGGTTGGCCGTTGGAATGGTGACACAGGTTAATAAGGATCCAACGGCACCATTTCAGGAAGCCGTTCTCGAACCACTGGTTGACATTCGAAATTTAACGATCGTGAGTATTTTGATTCTCGAAGATAATTTATGATACGTCTTCTTGTAAACATGGTCGTCTTCATTATCCTCACTGTTATACAAACGAGTTTTATTTCGTCCTTACCAAGCATTTTTGTCTACACCCCATTTCTTCTCGCGGTTGCAATATTTATCATTCAGCAAACAGGTAATAGATCTGGCCTCGCATGGATCATTGTTTTTGGGGTCTACCTTGATCTTTTTTCCATTTCCGTTTTTCCATTTGAAACACTAAGTTTTCTTGCGTGCGCGATGAGCGCCACACTTGTTTCAGAACGTCTCTTTTCTAATCGATCTTGGTATGGTCTGATTGCGTGTGGAATGACCGGTATTCTTGCGTTGTCATTGACGCGTAGCCTCATCCTATTTTTTTCATCAGTCTGGTCACACAGTCAACCATCACTTTTGGAGTCCTGGTTCGTATTCAAATGGAACAGTATTCTGTTAATGATCATCTTAACGATTTTATTTGCCTTAACTCGTCCTCTGCGAAGGTTTCTGACCGCATCCTTTGTGCTGATGAAGCAACAAGAAACGTTGAATTAATAATGTGTTCAACCCATTTTATCTTCAGCACGGAAAATTTGGAACTGTTCGGACCGCAAAGGATCTGACCGTTCTTGAAGATGTGCCATCAGATTTTGATGTAACAGATGGTGATGACCGCGCGTTTCTTTCTCGGACGATCCCAAACAGGCGTTTTGTGGTTGGAGGTTTGTTTGTTTGTATCGGATTGAGTTTATTATTAGGCAGAACGATTCAACTTCAGATCGTAGAAGGTGATCTCTATGCGGCGAAAGCGGAATCAAATCGCGTTCGTTCCATGACGCTTGTTCCTCCGCGTGGAATTGTCTTCGATCGGTTTGGGAGTGTACTCATTCAGAACGTCCCCGCGTTTGTTGCGTCTATGACGTACGCAGATCTTTCAAAGGTTGATGAAGAGCGTGAATTGCATATTGCAAGAGTCGCTGATCTTGTGGGAGTTGCACGTACGGATGTCGATATGGTTATGAAAGACGCGAGGAAAGATCCGTATGAGTCGTTTGTGATAAAAAAAGGTATTGCGTATGAAGCGGCGATGCGCTTTGCGATTGAGGAACCAACACTCCCAGGATTTCATTTAACGATTTCTACGGTACGGGCGTATGAGAGAACCGCGCCGTCACTTTCACACACACTTGGATACACAGGAAATATTAGTGCGGACGAGTATGCAGATCGAACGTTGGATGGATATCGTCCGGTGGATGAAATCGGAAAAAATGGTATCGAGCGTTCGGCGGAAACGTTACTGAGAGGAACGCCGGGAATGCTCAGGGTTGAAGTTGACGCACGTGGAGATGAACGATCGGTTAGCGGAAAAACAGAGCCAATTGCTGGGGAAAATTTAACATTGACAATTGACTTGCCTCTTCAAACATTTATCGAACAACGAGTTCAGGCCGTGTTAGAGAAGTTGAATCTCACACGTGCATCTGTTGTTGCGATCGATCCAAGAGATGGTGCCGTCCGTGCACTCGTGAGTATTCCAAGTTATGACAGCAATGCGTTTGCAGGTGGAATTGACCGTGAATTATATCAGTCATTGCTTGAAGATGAAAATCATCCATTATTTGCGCGAGCAATTGCAGGCGAATTTCCTCCAGGCTCGACATTCAAACCATTTATTGCGTACGGAGCGCTCGCGGAAGGAATTGTCACACCAAGCACATCATTTATTTCAAGTGGAGGGATTCGAATTGGTGAGTGGTTTTTTCCAGACTGGAAAGCAGGAGGACACGGAGTCACAGATGTGCGTACAGCACTCGCCTGGTCTGTGAATACGTACTTTTATGTTGTCGGAGGTGGTTTTGATCAAGTCACTGGATTGGGAGTTGAACGAATCACGAACAACGCAAGACTTTTTGGATTTGGAGAAAAGACCGGTGTGGATCTTCCTGGAGAATCAGACGGTTTTCTGCCGAGCAAGGAATGGAAACAAGAAGTAAAAAATGAGCGATGGTATATCGGTGACACGTATCATCTCGCGATTGGACAGGGAGACATGTTGGCGACACCTCTCCAACTTGCGGTTGCAAACGCAACCGTTGCAAATGGAGGTCAGCGATATATTCCTCACGTGATTGAGAAAATTGGAGATGAAGTTGTTGTACCAAAACCCGTGGATGTATCTCTGAACACAGAATCTGTTCAAGTTGTTCGAGAAGGCATGCGCCAAGCCGTCATGTTCGGAAGCGCTCGTTTCCTTTCCTATCTCGCGTACCCTGTTGCTGGCAAAACCGGAACCGCCCAAGCCTCAGGCGATGTTCCTACTCACGCCTGGTTCGAAGGCTTCGCTCCCTACACAGATCCAACATTATCGATCGTCATCCTCATCGAAAACGGAGGCGAAGGCTCCTCCGTGGCAGTCCCCATCGCCAAGGATATTTTCGAATGGTGGTTTGCAAACCGAAATTCCGAGGGACTTTAGAGCCTGTTTCGCTTTCGGACAGGTGAAATGTAGAAAATAGAGAGGTCTCAATAGTTAAAACATGATAGGATATTTGTTATATGAATGATGTTCGGAAACAACTACACGAGAAACTTTGGTCGGCGGCAGAACAACTTCGCGCCAATAGTGGCTTGAAACTAAATGAAATGGCTGAGCCGATTCTTGGATTGGTCTTTTTGAAGTTTGCCGACGTTCGTTTTAAGAAAGCAAAGGCTGTACTTGAAGCTGAACGCTCAGATGCGACAAAACGACTCGCACCAATTTCACCCGACAACTATCAAGAGAAAGGCGTTTTGTATCTTCCTGAGGGAGCTGCCTACTCGCATCTGATGAACCTGCCAGAAAGTGAGAATATCGGTCAAGCGATCAACGAAGCGATGAAGGCGATCGAGGAATCAAACCGTGACCTTGCGGGTGTTCTCCCAAAAAACTATACAGCAGTTTCCAACAAGATCGATGAGAACAGCAAAATTTTACTGACGCTCCTCAAGACCTTCAATCAGATTCCAGACGATATTGATGGCGATGCGTTCGGCGGGATTTACGAATATTTCCTTGGCGAGTTCGCTCGAGCTGAAGGTGCAAAAGGCGGAGAGTTCTTTACTGCACAACCGATTGTTAAATTGCTCGTTGAAGTGATCGAGCCCTATCACGGAAAGATTTGTGATCCCGCTTGCGGTTCAGGCGGTATGTTCGTGCAGTCAGCACATTTCGTTGAACGGCACGCCAAAGGCAGCAAACCGGTGATGCACGAAGTCACTCTTTACGGCCAAGAAAAAGGCGAGGGAAACGTTCGCATCGCCAAAATGAACCTCGCAATCCACGGCCTCTCGGGCAAGATCGAGGTTGCAAATTCGTTTTATGAAGATGTTCACAAGAACGTTGGCAGGTGTGATTTCGTACTCGCGAATCCTCCGTTCAACGTAAAGGGTAAAGACAAAAATAAACAGATCATCATCGACCCCGCTCGACTTCATGGTGATCCCCGCTACGTCTACGGCCTTCCGCTCACTGGCAAGGGCGAAATTTCCAACGGAAATTATCTTTGGATGCAGATGTTTTTGTCCGCACTCAACGAAAATGGCCGAGCTGGTTTCGTGATGTCAAATGCCGCCAGCGACGCTGGTAATCAGGAGAAAGAACTCCGAAAAAAAATGATTGATGATGGAATCGTGGACGTGCTAATTTCCGTTGGCACGAACATGTTCATGAACGCTACACTTTCGTGCGCACTATGGTTTTTTGATAAGCGTAAAAAAGGGACGGAACGAGCAAACAAAATTCTCTTCATCAACGCGCAGGAAATTTTTACCGAGATTGATCGCGCGCACAATACATGGACAGATGAGCAGATCCAAGAAATCGCTGCCATCGTGCGCCGGTATCGGGGCGAAGAAGGGTACGGGGAATACAAAGACATCAAAGGTCGGTGCAAAGTCGCTACGCTTGATGAAGTTCGTACCAACGACCACTCGCTCAATCCTGGGCGATACGTTGAGATTGTAGAAAAGGAAATGGACACGGCGGACTTTGATTCAAAGATGAAGGAGTTGATGGGCGAGTTCTCTTTGCTGACCGTCGAAGCGCATGAACTGGAAAAGAAAGTTCAGGAGGATTGGAAGAAGATTTTGTAATATATATGGTTGAACAAAATATCAATGCTTTTGGGGGTGGTGGTGGAGGGGGTGGTGGTGGTCCAGGTGGTGGGCGCGGCGGAGATGGTGGGTCTGTGAACATCACTCACAGAATATCCCCAGAAAAAGTTACGATTCACGACGTGAAAAATCCCCACAGAGAGTATTTTGGTATGGTTTTGGGTTTAATTTTGAGTTGGATAAAAGGACGTCTGTCCGAAATCCTTATTGGGGTAGTTATTATTGTTATTGGTGCGATTGTCCTTACCTGGTTTGGTCTGAAACCATAATTATGGCCACGTTTCAAAAAGTAAAATTAGGTGATATTACGGAGATTGTTTCGGGCGGAACTCCGGACAGTTCTAATTTGGACTATTGGGGCAACGGGAACATAAATTGGGCCACCTTGCCGGATCTCCATCACAAGTATTTGCTTGATACCCACAGAAAGATAACAGAACTCGGTCTCAAAAATAGCAGTGCCAAACTGCTCCCGGTCAACACGGTAATTTTTTCTTCTAGAGCCACGATCGGTGAGGTATCAATCGCCAAAGTACCAACTTCGACAAATCAAGGTAGTAAGAATTTTATTTGTGATCCTAGCAAAGTAAATTTTGAATACCTGTATTACAGTCTAAAATTCAACGCCAAAAAAATCGAACAACTCGCAACGGGGGCGACATATAAAGAGATTAATAAGACAGACTTCTCGAATGTTGAGATTGCTCTGCCTGACCTTCCAACTCAATCCCGCATCGCCTCCGTCCTCTCCGCTTATGACGACCTGATCGAGAACAACGAGAAGAGGATCAAAGCGTTGGAAGAAATGGCGAGTCGGCTTTATACCGAGTGGTTCGTGAAATTTAAGTCTCCGGGGAATGAGAAGGTGCAGATGGTTGATTCGGGCACGGAGTTTGGGATGATTCCGGAGGGGTGGGAGGTGAAGAAGATTTCGGATTTGGTAAATGTCATTTCTGGTTTTCCGTTCAAGAGCGGCACGTATCTTGAAAGTGGAAAATATAAAATCGTTACAATTAAAAACGTTCATGACGCAAAATTCGTCATGAATTTCGATTCGTTCATCAATGAATTGCCAGAGAAAATGCCGGGTTCTTGCGTCTTAAAAAAGGGTGATATCCTGCTTTCTCTCACGGGGAACGTTGGACGAGTTTGCGTTGTGTACGGAGCTGGCCATCTTCTGAACCAGCGTGTTGCAAAACTGGATCCAAATAATTCGTACATTCGCGAATTTATCTATTCCCTATTCCGGCAGGAAAGATTTCAAAAAAGATTAGAAGCCATGTCGAACGGGGCAGCGCAACAGAATTTAAGCCCCATACAGGTTAAAGATATTCCAGTGATAAATCCCGAGGGTAGAACCCTAGATCAATTCAGCAATTTAACCCGTTCTTATTTTGATGAGGCTATAAATTTGAATGAGAAAAATCTGAATTTATCTCAAATACGCGATCATTTGATCCCGCAGGTGGTTACGGGGAAGCGCCTACTTCATTCTTAAAGTTGAATTTTATGAACAATAATTCTTTCAAAGAGCTCAAGCCACAAATCCAAGCTGCAATTCAGCAGAAAATGGGGCTGCTTACAATCCAGCATGGTGAAACGGGCTTTACGTTGCTAGATGGGTTCTTTAATTTCCCCATTCAAGATGAAATCAGTGGTTCGATTGTGATTGGTGGTCCAACGGTTCCAATGGTTGCAATTATTGGTAATACTTCGCAAAGAGTTTTTTTCTTTCCGCTCAAGGCTCTTTTGCCTGCGCTGACTATTTAAGCATATGAATAAATCAACACCATCTATGCCTGGAATAGTCGCTTCAGCACCATCTGAGACTGAAACTTTGAACCAGGCACCAAGTCCTTCTCAAGCCAATAGCGCTCCAATCGTCCTCGCTCAAGACGACAAAAAGAACGAGACGCAAAATTCAGGTTTGGATTTTAATTCTTTTGATGAGAAAAGCAGAGAATCAATCATTTCACTAGCTTCTGATGCTGTAAAAAAAGATTTTCTTGTAATGTTTGGTATTTTTGCTTCACTCATTACTTTTGTATCAGTACAAATTCAAATCTTTTCTAAAATTGACGGCGTCTTAAACTTGTTAGGTATTTCTTGTGTCACACTTGCTGGGCTGCTGTTATTCGCCGTAACTTTAGCTAATCTTTCAAGAAAAAATTTCTCTTGGAGAGATTATCTGAATCCCGCAGTAGTCCTGTGCCTGTTATTCTTAATCGCTGGATTTCTTTTGATCGTACTTGCTGATCCAGTTAATGCGAACCGTCACGATGAAGTTTATAAGCAGCACGACTATTTAAACACTGGTCGTTAATCTATGAACCCCTTCTCCGAAGACAATCTCGTAGAACAAACCGTCATCAAGCTCATCAAAAAAGCATGGGTGGATTCGGCATGTCATATTAACGCGTATTCGGATGAGAATGATGCGCTGCTTGGGCGAGAGCATCAAGGTGAAGTCGTATTGAAGAAATTCTTGTTGCCCGTGCTCGAGAAGCTCAATCCTACGCTTGCGGCGGACGCACTTGCTCAAGCGACGGAGGAATTGGTGCGCGATCGGTCACATCTTTCGCTTGTGAATGCCAACCAAGAAATCTACAAGCTCTTGCGCGATGGCGTAAATGTAAAAGTGCAGCGTGCTGACGGCAGTAACGATACGGATCGGGTCCGATTCTTCGACTTTGAAACCCCCACAAATAATCATTTTCTTTGCGTATCTCAGCTCTGGGTCGTGGGTGACATGTATACGCGACGGCCGGACGTCGTTCTGTTCGTGAATGGCATTCCATTGATGCTTTTGGAGCTCAAAGCCTCGCACAAGAGCCTTGTGGATGCTTACCGCGACAATATCCGAGACTACAAGGACACGATCCCGAAGCTTTTCTGGTACAACCTTGGGATCGTCATCTCCAACGGCATTGAGAATAAATTCGGCTCACTCACATCACCGTTTGAATACTTCAATGAATGGAAAAAGGTTAAAAGCGAGGACGACGAATCGAAGGGCGACTTGGCGACAATAATCCGGGGAGTTTGTGATCGAGAGCGGATGCTGGATATTCTGGAGAACTTCGTTTTGTTTGACGAATCGACTGGGAAGAAAAATAAAATCGTCCCACGGTACTTCCAGTACTACGGAGTCAATCGTGGGTTTGAGCGCGTGACGAAGCGAAAAAAGTATGACGGAAAACTCGGCGTCTTTTGGCACACACAAGGATCGGGAAAGTCATACTCGATGGTGTATCTATCACAAAAAGTGTTGCGGAAACTTCCGGGTAATTTCACGTTTGTCATAGTGACGGATCGGAAGGAGCTGGATAAGCAAGCATACGATAACTTTAAGAACGTCGGCGCTGTATATGAGGCCGAGGTGCACGCAGACAGCATCGCGCATCTGCACGAACTGTTAGCCCAAGACCATCGGCAGATTTTTACGACCATCCAAAAGTTTCAGGACATTGATGGGCCGATTTCCGACCGCAGCGACATCATCGTCATGACGGATGAGGCGCATCGCACGCAATACGATCGCATGGCCCAGAACATGCATAAGGCGCTTCCACAGGCCTCGTTTATTGGCTTTACGGGCACGCCACTTATGGCTGGCGGTGAGGAGAAGACGCGCGAGACCTTTGGTGATTA
>CALRHL010000025.1 GCA_943359455.1 Candidatus Uhrbacteria bacterium RIFOXYB12_FULL_58_10 | reverse complement strand
CAAATTAAGGATCGAACCGTACTTTTTGAGCCACGCGGAGCGTGGAAAATCCTTTCAGATTCAGAATTTTTTGGGGGGAATGCATTAGTGTCGCGCCTTCGGCGCGACCCCATTTCGGCTTCAAATGCGGATTCCCAATTTTGGCGGAGGGGGAGAGATTCGAACTCTCGAAACCTTGCGGTTTACGCGATTTCGAGTCGCGCGCACTAGACCGGACTATGCGACCCCTCCCTTTCTAGTCGCGGTGGGAAAATATCATGAGTGAAGAGAATTCGCAACCTGATCAATCCAAGTAGAAAGCAGATCTCCAAAATCCCGCCCGCTTGCGGCGACGGCTCGTGGGAACAGAACGGAGAGACCTGGGATCGTGTTGATTTCGAGAAAATAGATTTCACCAGATGGGGTGACGATAAAATCGGTGCGAGAAAGATGGCGGGCGCCGATTGTGTTGTGTGCGGTGAGGGCCGCGGATTGTAAACGTTGCGCAAGGTCGTCTGCAATAGGCGCTGGGCAGAGTTTTTCCGCTGGTTGGGGTCCGTATTTGGAATTGAAATCGTAAAAACCGTCTGGAGATTTTATTTGTATAACAGGAAGCGCTACAGACTCGCCACTATCTTCGGCGACTGCAACCGTAAATTCATCCCCTGCAATAAAATCTTCGATGATCACGCGCGACGAGTATTGAAATGCCTCATCAAGCGTGCGATCAAGTTCCTCACGATCCCGCACAATCGAAACGCCTTGCGTGCTCCCTCCGTCAACAGGTTTCACTACACAAGGAATTGACAAAACCGCGCGATCGCTTGCTTTTGTCAATATTTTCCATGGAGCAGTTTTGATTCCTACCGAAGATACAATTCTTTTTGCTAAATCTTTATCCATCGCAACCGCATGCGCTGCGACACCTGAAAACAGGTACGGAATCCCAAGTGTCTCCAAAAAACCTTGCACCGTCCCATCCTCCCCACCCTTTCCATGAAACACCGGAATCGCTACGTTAAACTCTCCACGCTTCGACAAAAATAAATCAATCTCAGTCGGAAAATCAAAAGTGGAAATTTCAACGCGTCCCTCCAACGCCTTCGCAACCGTCTTTGCCGACGTAAGAGCAATCTCACGTTCTGCACTCGTTCCGCCTGTTAAAATTGCAACTTTATTCATAAATATGTTTACGATGACCTATTCGTGATACATTGACAATTTGTAATAGTCCTTCCTGACTTCTTGAAAAGACAACGCGGTAATCGCCAACCCGAAATCGAAAAAAATCTGCAAACTCTCCTGTGAGAGCCTTAGCAAATTTCATCGGTTGTTGCCAACCATCTTCATGACCTCTGCTTGGGTATAATACCGACCAGCCTTAATGTCCTCTTCGCTTTTTTTAAGTCGAAGCAAAAGGCTTTCGATATTTGCATCACGAGCTGTAAGTGGCTTAATTTCAAAAATAGGTTTTTGGTTGCGCATCAAAATCAATCGCTGGGTCCTACGCTGTGGACTTGTGGCAAATTTAGAAATATTCGCACGAAACTCCTTAATACCTATAAATCGAGTGGTCATAGAACAGAATTAAATGCACCTATAGTGTACACCTTTTCTGAAACCTGACAAATTACACATACCCGCCCGCTTGGATTTCCCAAAATTGGCGGTAGAGGTTGTCGCGTTTGATGAGATCTTCATGTTTGCCTTGATCAACGATGCGACCTTTATCCATGACGAGAATATTGTCCGCATCCATGACCGTTGAAAGACGATGCGCGATGACGATCGTCGTGCGGTTTTTCATCACTTCGCGCAATGCCTGTTGCAAGTCGTGCTCTGTTTTTGAGTCGAGAGCACTTGTCGCTTCGTCGAGCACAAGAATCGGTGGGTTCGCAAGAAGTACGCGCGCGAGTGCAATGCGTTGTTTCTGTCCGCCAGAGAGCTTCACCCCGCGCTCGCCCACTACTGTGTCGTAACCCTTCGGAAGCTTCGAAATAAACTCATGCGCCTGTGCACGCTTAGCAGCCTCGATCACGTCTTCGCGCGACGCGTTTGGACGGGCAAATCTCATATTATACAAAATCGTTTCGTGAAACAACATGTTTTCTTGCATCACAAATCCGACTTGCGGACGCAGCGTCGCAAGAGTCATCTCCCTTAGATCGACTCCATCAAATCGTATGAACCCTTTTGTTGGGTCAGCGAATCGAACCATGAGTTTCGCGAGTGTGGACTTCCCCGCGCCTGATTCTCCAACGATCGCGAAGGTCTGACCAGCGGGAACAGTAAAGCCGACTGAACGCAGCACATTCTTATCCCCTTCCCGATATCCAAACGAAACATTTTCAAACTGTACCTCACCACGCAATGCCGGTGCACGCCGCGCATCAGGTGTGTCACGCACCTCTGGCACCTCGTCCCAAATTCGCGCGGCTCGACTCAAACGATTCAGTGACTTGGTCGCCATTGGAATCTCATTCATCACCGTCTGCACCGTTCCGTACATCGATCCCGCAAATCCTAAAAACATCACGAGTGTTCCAAGCGTGGTAGTTCCAGACAAAACGAATTTGATCCCAACAAAGAACAGCAGTAAGCGTCCAATCACGAACGTTCCACCTCCTCCTGCATCAAGAACTGCCCATTGAACATTTAACCTCAATTGTTCTTTTTGTACGAGCAGGTACTCCTTCAAGAATTTCTTTACAATCGACTCCTCTCCCGCATCGCTTTGGACCGTCGTGATGTTTGAGAACGCATCACCGACAAGACCGCTTGTTTCTTCCCATTTCTCGCTCATGACTTCCTGATGATGGACGGACACGCGCTGGTTCCAAATTCCCATGATGAGAATCACTGGCACGATGGCAAGCGCAGTTACAGTCAGGCGCCAATCGAGATACGTTCCGACGGCGACAACGACGATGAATGTGATCACGGACTGCAACACCGAGCGAAACGCCTGTCCATTCAATGTCCACAAGGCCTCATCTGCCGTATTAAACCGATGCAACATCGCCCCAGCGCGTTCGTCCTGAAATCGTGCGACGGTGAGCGAAAGCATCTTGCGAAACATCCCTTCACCACTGTGATAATTGATTCGATTTCCAAGATACCAAACAATCCACGCGTGAATAGCCGTCAACGCCGTCACCGCAAGGACAACCACGGCCCACTGCATGAGATACGGAACGATCGCGCGAAATCCATCAGTTGCGCTCGTGCCATCCGTCACCGATTGTGTGACCGAATCAATGATCGCCCCGTAAATGTACGGCTCAGCGACCGAGAGAACAGAAATAACCGTCGCGAATATTACAATCACGATGATCACAAACGAATACGGTCTCAACATGGGAGCGATCATGCGCCAAATGGAGCCATAGGAGATTGGTTTTTGTTTTTCATTTACCATGTGGTTGTATTATAACAAAAAAATGCCTCGGAGGAGACATTTTTTTGGAGGCCACGGCCGGGATCGGACCGGCTCATCGAGGTTTTGCAGACCCCTGCGTTCCCACTTCGCCACGTGGCCATGTGGCAAGGAATGTACCAGAAACTTTAGAACACTTCAATGGTCGCGAACTTAAGACCAAAGTTTTTTGCATCATCGTATTCTTTCATCCAGATATCAACGTGATAGGAATAGCGAGCATTCATGCGATCAACGACGGTGAAAACGCGGTCGCCGTAGAGTTCTGGGATACGAACTTTTGTTCCCATGCGAAGGAAATTCGCGGCAATCACGTCTTCCTCATTATGCTCACACAAATCGAATCCTCGTGCGGCAATACAAGGAGTGGAGTCGGTTTGAGCGACGTCAGACGTGTACGCGGTGATTGGAATCAAATATGTCTCGCGAGCGATGGCGTCTTTTGCAACAGGGAGAACCCCAAATGGTCGAAGCTCATTTTGCATCGCCTCAATAAGCAGAGCGACCGTTGCTTCATCAGGATAGTGTGGTCCTGTGTCCACATCTGCAAATGCGGTGTTGAGAAAAAAAACGTTGGCGATGACAAGTCCTGAAATCACGCCAACAAAAATATCTTTCGTGTTCTTTTTCAGAAACGAAGTAGACTTCCGCACCATCGACGACATATTGATCATACTTGAGGGTTCCTCCGGCTCGAGAGCCAGACCATCAAGCATGATCACATACCGAGTAACAAAAATGCCCCCTCTTGGGAGCGGGCATCAGCATACCAGAAAATGTACTTTTTGTCAATCGAAGTTACCCACAAAAAATTTGACAGAAAAATCAATTACTCCACCGTCACGCTCTTGGCGAGATTTCTTGGACGATCTGGATCGAACCCGCGCAAGACGGACATGTGGTATGCGAATAGTTGAAGTGGAATAATCGCGAGAAGCGGCGTGAGCATCTCAAGCGTCTTTGGAATAAAAATGACATCGTCCGCGATCTGTCTGATTTCTTGATTCCCTTCCGTCGTAATCGCAATCACCTTTCCGCGTCTTGCTCGCAACTCTTCGATACAAGATTTCGTCTTTTCGTACACAGAATCTTCCGGACAAAGAACGATCGACGGAAACGTCTCGTCAATAAGCGCGATTGGGCCATGTTTCATTTCTCCTGCTCCATATCCTTCGGCGTGAATGTAACTCACTTCTTTTAATTTCAGAGCTCCTTCAAAGGCAAGTGGTGCACAATACTTTCTCCCAAGATAAAAAAAGTCTTTCGCCCAAGAATATTTTTCTGCAACCGTGCGATATTCGTCCTGTCGAGCAAGAAGACCAGCGACAAGATCTGGAATCCGTGCCAACTCCTCGGCAATCCGCGTCCCTGTTGTCACTGACATCTGTCGTTGCCGACCGAGAAACAGCGTAAGCAGTGCGAACACCGTTGCTTGCGACAAAAACGCTTTCGTTGAAGCCACACCCATTTCTGGTCCAGCATGATTGTAGACTCCCGCATCTGTCTCACGTGCAATCGTCGACCCAACCGCGTTCACAATCCCAAGCGTGAGCGCCCCTTTCATTTTTGCTTCTCGGATCGCGGCAAGTGTATCTGCTGTTTCACCAGATTGTGAGACAGCAAGCACCGCCGTCCGTGCCGTAATGATCGGTTTTCGATACCGAAACTCACTCGCAAGCTCAACCTCAACAGGGATTCCTGCATACTCTTCAAGCATGTACTCCCCAACTTGCGCCGCAAAATACGCACTTCCACATCCAACAATAATCAACCGATCAATCTCCCGAGTCCGATCTGCCACATCACGCAATCCGCCGAGGATCGCGTTCCCATTTGTCACATCCAACCTCCCGCGCGTAGAATTTCGCATCACTTCCGGCTGTTCGTGCATTTCCTTCAACATAAAATGCGCGTACCCATTTTTTTGCGCATCTTCTACATTCCAATCAATCTGCTCAGGTGATTTTTTTACCGGAAGATTATCAAGCGATGACACGCGATATCCATCCGCCGTTAAGACGGCCATTTCACCATCATCTAAAAATACCACCTGACGTGTATGTCCAATAATTGCGTTCGCATCCGACGCAACCAACATCTCTCCATCTCCAACTCCAAGGACAATCGGGCTCCCAAGTCTGGCAACCACAATCTGTTCCGGCTCTAAGAGCCGGAATGCAGCAATTCCGTATGTTCCGCGAATACGACGGACTGCGGAACGAACAGCGTCAGCGAGTGTTGTCCCAGGAAAATTCAATAAATGCTCAACGAGATGAACAAGGACTTCGGTATCTGTCTCGGATCTAAAAATGTGTCCTGCGACTTTCAACGATTCACGAAGCTCAGAATAATTTTCAATAATTCCATTATGGACAAGAGCGATCTTTCCATGGCAGTCGATATGCGGATGCGCATTTTCTTCGCTTGGCACTCCATGTGTGGCCCAACGTGTGTGTGCAATTCCATTTGTGCCTGGGATCGTGAGATCAGAAAGTGCTTGATCAAGAGACGCGATCTTCCCGACCGCCTTTACAACGTGAAGATCACCATTTAAAACAGCAACCCCTGCAGAGTCGTATCCGCGGTACTCCAAACGCCGCAGTCCATCCATGAGGATTGGAAGTGCTTCACGTTTACCGATATAGCCTACAATTCCACACATAGAGAAGGAGGGGGGTTAGAAGTTGGTAGTTGGTAGTTGGGGAGTATAAAACTTTGACTACCGACTACAGGCTACCATTGATTGTTATATTTTTAGCGACAATTTTGTGTATAAATACAATATTGTGCTTTAAATAGATCATTTTTGAATTATTAACTTGTCCAAACTGTGCCGACACCTTTTCAATATTCGAAGAATTCGCTACCATTCGTACAAATTATGTCCTCACACAAAACCCATGGATGGCGGCGACACGGAAAGTCTGGGCGACTGTTGTCTCGTATCTTAAACCGCGGTATCCTCAAGAATCTTTTTTTGTTTGGCATCCTTTTAATCATCCTCGGATCTTTAGGGACTCTCAGTGCCTTTGCGTACTATTCACAAAACCTCCCCGACCCTGGTCAACTAACCGATCGCGCCATTTCTCAAACGACTAAAATTTTTGACCGCACAGGTGAACACCTTCTTTACGAAGTGTATGGAGAGGAAAATCGCACGCTTGTAAAAATTCAAGAGGGGTTTTGTAATGACGATCCGACTCTTGTGAAAGACACGAATGGAATTCCCCTTACGATGTTACAAGCAACCATCACCGCAGAAGACCGAACGTTTTGTGAACACGGAGGATTTAGCTTCACGGGACTTGCACGCGCTGCTATTTTTCTAGGGAACCGTGGTGGCGGTTCGACCCTCACCCAACAACTTGTTAAAAATGCGATTCTATCAAATGAAAAACGGTTCAGTCGAAAAATAAAGGAACTCATCATTTCGATTGAACTCGAACGCCGTTATTCTAAGGATGAAATCCTTCAGATTTATTTTAATGAAATTCCGTACGGTTCTACCTATTACGGCATACAGGCAGCGGCGACCAACTACTTTGGAAAAAAGGTCAACGAACTTTCGCTCGCGCAAATGGCAACGCTTGCGGCGATTCCAAAAGCACCGACGACCTACATCAATAATCCAGATCGTCTCAAAATAAGGCGTGACTATATTTTGGATGGAATGGTTGAACAAGGATTTGTACCACAAGAAGAGGTTGATATCGCAAAGCAAGAAGAAATTGCGCTTGAGGTAAAGATCACAAACATCGATGCTCCTCATTTTGTGATGTACGTCAAAGAACAGCTTGAAGAAAAATATGGACAATACCAAGCAGAAAACGGTGGATTAAAAGTGACGACCTCTCTTGATTTTGACCTTCAAACAATTGCAGAAGAAGAAGTCGTAAAAGGCGTGGAGGCGAAAGGAGAACAGTTCAATTTCACCAACGGCTCGCTCGTTGCTCTCGATCCAAAAACAGGCCATGTTCTTGCCATGGTTGGATCAAAAGATTATTTTGATGATGAAATCGACGGTCAGGTGAACGTTGCCTTGCGTCCACGTCAGCCTGGATCAAGTTTCAAACCTCTCGTATACACCGCAGGATTTGAGAAAGGGTACACGCCAAATACCATTTTATGGGATGTGAATACGGAGTTTCCAAGTGGATCTGGCACACCGTATGCCCCAAAAGATTATGACCTCGGTGAACGCGGACCATTACGCGTCCGAAACGCGCTTCAAGGATCGCTTAACCTCCCTGCGGTTGAAATGACCTATTTAGTTGGAGTTGAAAATCTGCTCACCTTCGCAGAAAAACTTGGCTACACAACCTTTTCCGATCGTTCACGTTTTGGATTATCCGTTGGAATTGGCGCAGGTGAAGTCAAACTTATAGAACACGTAGATGCATTTGCCGCTCTTGCAAACGACGGAATACAACATGTTCCTGTGTCGATTCTGAAGGTGGAAGCGGCAGACGGTTCTGTCCTTGAAGAATGGAAACCAAACGCGGGGAAAAAAGTTCTAGAACCAAACATTGCGCGCATGACTTCCAATGTGTTGTCTGACAACGCGGCTCGCACCTATGTGTTTGGTGCAACAAGTTATCTGCAACTTGGTGACCGTCCTGTTGCTGCAAAAACAGGAACGACAAATGATTTTTATGATGCATGGACCATGGGCTACACCCCGTCTCTTGTCACAGGAGTCTGGGTTGGAAATAGTAAGTATATTGCGATGAAAACTGGCGCAGATGGTTCGGTCGTTGCGGCGCCTATCTGGAATGGATTCATGAAACGTGCACTTGAAGGAAAGCCGATTGACTTTTTTATCTCTCCAGAAATTCCTGTCACAGGAAAATCAATTCTCGATGGCTCTATGCCAGCGACAACGGTCACGATTGATAAAGCATCTGAAAAACTTGCAACAGATTACACTCCCGCATCTCAGCGTGAGGAACGAATGTACGCCGAATATCATTCAATACTACACTATGTGAATCGCGAAGATCCGCTTGGAAGCGCGCCAGAAAATCCAGGTGATGATCCGTATTACGAACCGTGGGAAAAAGCGATTGCGGACTGGATATTGCGTCGTGAAACGGAAACTGGTGTTAAAATTGAACGCTCTGCTCCACCAACGGAGTACGACGACGTGCATGTTCCTGAAAATTTCCCATCGGTGACGATCACAGAACCTAACAATGATTCTGACTTCGATGAACGCGTTATTGATATTGAAGCGAATGCAGATGCTGCGCGTGGAGTCGACCGCATGGAATTCTATCTGGACGGTTACTTCCTCGGCTCTGATTCGTCGCGCCCATGGAAATTGCACACAACGATCCCAAACACGGTCAGTCGCGGATATCACACCTTGAAGGCCGTTGCCTATGACGACGTTGACAACAGCGGATCGGACACGGTCGGAATTCGCATTCTATCCGAACCAACGGCAAGCGGATTTGAAATGCTCGATCCAAAGAGTGGACAGACGATAGAACGTGTGTCTGAAACATTCTCAATCGTGATCTCGCTTCAGAACGCAACAGACTATTCGTCTGTCAGTGTCTATGTACAAGAAATAGGACGTGGATCCAAAACGCTCATCGAAACCAAGTCCGATCCATCAAGTCCCTTCCTCACCTTCGCTTGGACGCTCCCTGCGGAAGGCAGTTTCGCGCTGTCTGCGACGGCAACTCCAGATGGTGATGGTGATCGTCTAGAAACCGCTGGAATCATCGTCTCAATAGTCCCAACAACGGCGAGCACTCCTTCTGAACCTGAACCAGAACCGGAGCCAGTTTCTGATACAGGAGCGCTCGAAGATGAATCAGAACCAATTGCCGAACTCCCGTCCCTTGACCCATTTGCCACGCCTGCCGTAGAATAACGCTTCTCGAAGAAAGGTGATTCCAGCAAACACGATGGTCTTGACAAAAGCCATCAATGTGTGCAATAATCGCCCAGCTTATTTGGAGCATCTCGTGAATTGTCTTCGCTTGGCAGATCTTCTTTCGAAACTTGCATCACTCATCGATGCGAACATCCTCACTTGGGGTGAAGTCAACCTCTTCACCAATTCGTTTCGCCAGCCACCAGATGGAATCACGTTGGTCACGGACGGTGAGCTCCGAGACGCCGCTGGTCTCTTTTAGAGCGCATGCAAACGCCGTTTCGGTCAGCGCGCCTACCAAATCGGCAACGCCCTCATCGATCGCTTGCGAGCAGGAATTCTCACGGCCGACCATCTCGATCCATTCGTCACGACACGATGGCAGTACCTACGCACCGATCGCCTCTTCTCCGCACAGCTATAAGCTCTGCGGTTTTTTATTTACAATCCTCATATTCCTTGCTATTGTTTCCTTATCCTATGCGTCAGTTTTTTCTTTCATTTCTCATCACGATAACCGCAATTGTCAGTTTTACGTTTAGTGGGGTCCTTTTGTTGAATCACGAAAACAACATGATGGCTCCTATGGACGCGGTGTGTATTTCTCAATGCATCCAGAATAGTACAATAAACGGCATTGTTCCGGTGAGCACGGGAACACAAATGGTTCTTCTGTTTTTCGCGGTGATCTTATTTTTCCGCGTGATTGATACAACACAAGCCTCACGAGTTTTCAGAAACGATGATGATGTAGGAAAAATTCTTCTTCGAAAAAAACTTGCAACCATCCGCATCCAAGATTGATAAAAGCCGATCGGGTATTTGTATTCCCTTTTCGGTTTTTGTTTTATTCAATATAAAAATGTATGCGCATTCCACTACAGGTCGAAAATCTTCAAAAAGAAAACGCGGAAGCATTTGAAACACTCGCTCGAACGGTTCCTGGTGTTTTGAGTGTTGATATATGGCTTGGTCGAGCAGAAATAGATGTGAGCGATGCTTCCGTGGCGGAAAATCTTATCACACATCTCAAAACTTCTGAGTTTGTCATTCGCGAACAACAACCAGCAGTGACTGAAAGTGTCACACAAATTTACGTGGATGGAATGACCTGCCGGAGTTGTGAAATTATTGTTGAACGTGAATTCAGTAAATTATCTTGGGTGAAAAAAGTTGAAGTAAATGCAAACAATGGAACGGCAAAAATTGTTTGTGAAGGTGGATGTCCACTTGATTTAAACGCGTTGAAAAATTCGCTTGCTTCGGAAAATAAATATGTGGTGCGTGGCCAAAACGAAAAAAAGACCGTGTCGAGCGCGTCCGAAATCGAGCAAGCAAAACGTCCAACACTCATACAACTCGTCGGACTTTTTGCCCTCGTTCTTCTTGTATCTTCCCTCTTCAACAAACTCGGATTCTTTGGAGCATCTGCCTCTGTCGGGGGAACGATGACGTTCGCTGCTGCCCTTATCCTCGGTCTTGTCGCGGGAACTTCCTCCTGTCTCGCTGTCTCTGGTGGACTCCTTCTTTCAAGCGCGGGCAGATTTCGCGAACGTTACGGCAGTGCTTCTCCAACCGCACGCATGCGACCGGTTGTCTTGTTTGTCACAGGTCGCGTGCTCTCCTATGGCATCCTTGGAGGACTCATTGGGCTGCTTGGTACAGCGCTTACCTTCTCCCCACTCGTTACAGGCGGGCTCACGCTTCTTGCCGCTGTTTATATGATCGTGATGGGACTTGAAATGCTCAACATCGCCCCACCATGGTTAAAAGCTCTCATGCCGCGCATGCCAAAAGCCATCGGTCGCAGAATCGTCAGTGCAGAAGGAAAAGAACACTGGAGTGCACCTATGCTGATTGGTGGAGCGACATTCTTTCTCCCATGCGGATTCTCACAATCTCTCCAGCTCTACGCTCTCACAACAGGAAGCTTCGTCACGAGTGGTTTGATCCTCGCAGGATTCGCCATCGGAACAGCCCCTGCTCTTCTCGCTCTCGGCTGGGCATCAACTTCCATCAAAGGACAGGCAGGAAAATTCTTTTTCCAATTCGCCGGAGCGCTCGTTATCGTCCTTGGATTGTTTAACATTCAAAATGGCGCGACCATCATAGGATACCCACTTTCCCTTCCAAATCTTTCCTTCGAACCGCGCACTTCCGCCTCATCCGACTCAGAAGTAACCCCAACAGACCCGAATGTCTTTCTTGAAGAAGGAACACAGGTGATTCGCATGGAGCTCGTCGGACGAGATCCTTACTACTCCCCAAGTGACACCTATACCGTAAAAGCGGGAGTTCCTGTCCGCTTCGAAATCGATGGGGTTGGGATGGGATGTCGATCAATTTTCCAAATGCCAAAACTTGGAGTGAGTGTAGACACAAGCAATCCACCAACAATGGTAGAGTTTACCCCTGACAAACCCGGTCAGTACGCATTTAGCTGTTCGATGGGTATGTATCGCGGAACATTAAACGTCGCATCATAACGTTATGATGAAATCCATCAAACTTGATTACCTCTGGTTCGTGATTCCAACGACCCTCGTTATTGGACTCATCACCTTTATTGCAACACGTCCAACGCCAGGAGAATCGATCGCAAACCAGGGGAACAAACATCTCAAAACACCAGAAGAACAACATGACACCTACAATACGAAACCTCCAACTTCTGGTCCGCACTTAAATGAAAAGGCGCGCTGGGGAGTTCACACAGAACAGATTGATGATGAGTTACAGATACACAATCTCGAAGATGGCGGAGTCATCGTTCACTACGATCCAGATCAGACGGATGAAGCAACAATCCAAGCGCTCACAGATATTGTCGAGAGTGAGAATGAAAGTGTTATTCTTGAACCATACGCCGATCTTGAAACTCCAATCGTTCTCACTGCCTGGATGCATATCGACAAGCTTGCAACACTCGACGAGCAACGTATCAAAGATTTCATCAGTGCCTATAAAGGCATCGACCATCATGTGAAAGGTGAATAATCATAAGATATGCTGAGCTTCATCTTCTAAAGTTTCTTTACTTTGAGTCTCAGAGAGTTACTGACAACGGATACACTTGAAAATGCCATAGCCATGCCAGCGAAGACAGGAGAAAGGAGGATGCCAAAGAAAGGGTAAAATAATCCGCCAGCGAGTGGAATACCGATGACGTTGTAAAAGAAGGCCCAGAAGAGGTTTTGCTTGATTCCGCGCATGGTGATTTTAGAAAGACGAATCGCTTTGACGAGTTTTGAGATATCGCCACCGAGTAAGATGATGCCAGCAGTTTCGATGGCAACGTCCGTCCCTGTTCCCATCGCGATGCCGACATCTGCTTGCGCTAACGCAGGAGCATCGTTAACACCGTCCCCTGCCATCGCGACGATTTCTCCCTTTGCTTGAAGCTCCTTTATTTTCTTGAGCTTATCGTCTGGCAATACTTCGGCCACGACATCGTCAATTCCAACTTCTTTTGCAATCGCGAGAGCGGTATTTTTATCATCCCCTGTGAGCATGACAACTTTAATTCCAAGCGCGTGAAGATTTTTCACGGCATCCACCGCTTCAGATTTAATCGCATCGGCAACCATCACAACAGCAAGAACCTGTTTACTCGTCGTAAGAATCACTGGTGTTCTTCCTTTTTCTGTTTCAGATTTTAACGACTCCGTATCAAACGACACATTCAAATCTGCGACCATTTTCACATTCCCGGCAAAATACTCAACCCCATTCACAATACCTTTTAATCCTTTTCCCTTCACGATCTCGAAATCTGTCACAGATGAAAGCGCGATATTTTTTTCCTTCGCATACACACCGACCGCATGAGCAATCGGGTGTTCAGACTTGCTTTCAAGCGAGGCGAGAATACGAACAATTTCATTGTCTGTTTGATCTGAGTAATTTTTTACACTCGTGAGCTCCGGCTTCCCTTTCGTAATCGTCCCTGTCTTATCAACAACAATTGTTGTAACTTCATGAAGTTTTTCCAACGTCGCCGCGTCTTTGATCAAAATCCCTTCACTCGCTCCTTTCCCAACTCCAACAATGATCGCGGTAGGTGTCGCAAGTCCAAGTGCACACGGACAGGCGATGACGAGGATTCCGACAAACGACGTGAGACCAAACGACAGGGCCTGTGAAAATCCGAGGGGTCCTGATCCGAAAATCAGCCAGGCACAAAGCGAGATAAATGAAAGCACGAGCACGATCGGAACAAATACAGCGGAAATTTTGTCCGCCAATGCTTGAATCGGTGCTTTGCTGCCCTGTGCTTCCTCGACCATCTTGATGATGCTCGCCAGCAGTGTTTCCGATCCGACTTTCGTTGCCTTGAACGTGAAAGCGCTGTTGGTGTTGAGCGTACCAGCAACGACGGTATCGCCAATCGTTTTCTCGACCGGCATCGGCTCACCGGTGACCATCGCCTCGTCGATGAACGATACGCCTTCGGTGATCACGCCGTCGACGGGGATTTTTGCCCCGGGTTTGACGATGATCAAGTCGCCATGCACGACCTCACCGATCGGCATCTCTTGTTCCTTTCCGTCACGGACAACCAGCGCGGTCTTGGTCTGTAGATTCA
>CALRHL010000024.1 GCA_943359455.1 Candidatus Uhrbacteria bacterium RIFOXYB12_FULL_58_10 | reverse complement strand
TGAGCAGACGAGCGTCTTCGGGAGAAGCGATTAAATCGCCTTCCACACCTTCGGGACCTTGATGCATGGTCGCGCATGCGACGAGTAGACTGATAAGCATGGTGCTTATCCTCCTTGCCTTTCGGCACTGTTGGTTGAATGAACGTTCGACGGAGGGAATCCCCGCCAAGGCCAATTGTATTGGCGGGGTCCCTTGACCCCGCACCATGTGAAAAGGCCGAGTCACCTTGTCATTGCTTCGTCGTTCCTCCTCGCAATGACATTGTTACTCAGCTTTTCCAAAATGTAGTTCAGTGATCGATCGCTTTTGCGACCGATCACTGAACCAGAAGCGTTATTCAGGAAGGAACATGTCCGGGACTTCTTCTTTCGGGATCGGCGGACCACTGAGGCCGTTTCTGGATCCCGACGAGCCGCCAGTCGTCGCGACATCTTCGGACGGCTCATCTTGTCCGTCGTCCTCGATCGGAGTCGCCGTATCGGCTTCCTCGTCTTCTGTCTCATCAGTCTTCGCGATCAGATCGGCTTTATTGCCAGGCTTCGTGAGCCAGAGCCCAAGGAGGAGGAGAACTCCACCGACACCGACGATTCGTGCGACGACAGGAAAGTCGTGCAACCAGTGTCCGAGTTCGAATAAAAGGACTCCGATGCCGATGGTGCCGAACACGAGGTGGAGCCAAAGCTCAGACTCATTCAAGCTCCAACGTTGATGATACAACGGTTCGGCGATCGTGTAGGCCATGTACAGGCCAAGGACCAACACAACGATCGAGAGAAACATGCTGTGTGTCGCATGTTCGATCACGTGCCGGGCGTGGTACGTCCCGAACAAAAGGCCAATGGTTCCAAAAAACCCCAAAATGATAATCCAGGCTTGCATGACATCTCCAGATGAAAGGGTGGAACAAGTAAATTTGTTGAAATTCCTGAACAAATTAACTCATTTCACCCTTCATCGGAGAACGTATCGTAGCACAAAAACACGGTTTTGTCAATGGATGCTAAGAGACCATTGCAAAACTCCCGCACGGCTCCAAATCGGCCATATTTGCGTAAGACACATTCACGATTCTTCAATGATATCTGCATATCACCTCAGAATCATTCATGTGTCTTACATAAATCTGTCTCGATTTGACCTCGTACGGGAGTTTTGCAACGGTCTCGTGAAAAAAAATGGGCCAGTTCCACGTAGGGAACTGGCCAGTTTGTTTACTTGAACATGTCAGGAATGTCGTCGTCGGAGCTATCCGCAACCGACTTCGACGTCTGAGCAGGCTTCGTTTCCTCAACCTTCTTCGTCTCCACAGCCTTGGCCTTCTTCACCTTCGGCTGTGCCTTTGCAAGCTCCTTCTTGAGTGCCGCGTCGGACTTCTGCTGTGCTGCGAACAACGCTTCCTTCGAGTCGTAGCTCGTGTAGCCCTTGTCGAGAAAGTCGCCCCAGACGTGGGCACGGATCGTGTAGCCGGTTTGACCAGTATTACACAAACCCTTCATTTCATTCTCGGCATACCCAGGGAGCTCCACATCGGTGCCGGTCTGGAGACAGACGTCTAGGTGGTCTGCGGATGCCAACTGTTGTTTGTAGAACTCGGATTGAATTCGTCCGACTACATCTTCGACACGGAACAGTTTCCCGTCCGGCGTCGGCACGTAGTACACCGAGACCGATTTCACTTCGGTTTCACCTTCCACTCCACCTTCTTTCGGCACCGTGATGGAAACACTTTGCTTTTCCACCGAGAGCCGGAACTTGGTGTTTGCGTCAGCCCAGACGAAGTAGCCCGCTCCGATCGCACCGATGATGATCGCCGATGCAAGCGCCGAGAGAATCCATACGTTGTTGCGCGCGAGCTTCTCTTCGAGCTTCTGGATGTCGTCGCTATCCTTCCACTTCGCCGCAATGCGGTTGTATGCAATCACAGCGAGGATCGATGCGGCCGGGACACTCGTCAAGACGAGCGCACCGTCCATTTCGCCCATGAGCCACGCTTGCACAGCTTTCATGACGATGAACACGGAGCCGAATCCACAAAACAGCGCTCCGAGGTTTCGTGCCATGTCCGCGAGGTCGGTATTGACCATTCCACCGAAAGCTTTCTTGATACCTTCGGTGAAGTACCAAGCCACGAGCCAGAGCAGTGTCGCGATCGACCAAAGGAAGATCGATAGCGTTGCACCGTCTTTTGCAGACATGTGGAACATCGCGTCGTAGTACTGGTACAGGATCACGGCACCAAGTCCGAGATATCCGATAGGAAGTACGATCCCGACGATGAGCAATCCTACCGCTTTGCCACGGTTGGAATTCCAGAACTTTCCGATCTGTCGTCCGGTATGGATCAACCCTACTTTCGCGACATTGTGCGCTTCGAGCTTGCCTTTGCCTTTCGTGCGGATCAAGTCGAGCACGAGTGCGAAACCGTCAGGGGTGAGTCCCTCGACCTTTTCGTGCGTGTTCGTGGAGGTAAACCATCCACTAATCCACGTGCTGAATCGAGACCACCAACCGGTCGGTGCCGGCGGAGCACCTGCTCCAGGAGCGGGACCAGCAGGAGCTGGGGTACCTGCAGGCTTTTCCTGCCAGGTCCCGGCGTACACTCCTTTGTTGCCAGCCTTGCTGTACTTGCCGGTTTTCGGGTCCTTCACTCCGAGAATTCCGATCGCGAGGTTTTTCCACTCGTCGACCGGAACATTCACCGCTTCCTTGCCGATGTCGATTCCCTCGATGTCATCGAGGATGTCATCGTGCGTCGTATGCGGGAAGCGCAGCATGGCGACGAATAGGTCGTTGCCTTCTGGTCCCACATTCTGAAGCCATGTTTTGGCTTTCTCGGGCGCGGCCTTCGCCTGTTCGCCGAGAACGAGGTCGTACCAGGAACACTTGGCGTTTGCCGTCCGGCGCAGGGCGTCGGGGGCGTCGAATGCTTCGTTGCGCCAGATTATTCCCGAGGGAACAGTGCTGTGACCGGTCACCTTGCCTTTGTCACCCTTGATTTGGACAACCTTGGGCAGATGCATGAGCTCATGTTCCCGACAGGCGTTGGCGCGACAACCGCAAGCGGTTTCGTACACCTCGTTGCCTTGGAACATGACTTTGACGAGTTTTCCGTCTGCGTCGCGAAGCGGCGGGTGAACAAGTCCACCGCCGACTCCGCCGGTCCACACGATTCCGACAAGACCCGACTGCGGATCAGTCGCCGAACGAATCGACGTTGTGACGATCGCGTTGTCGAGCCGATCCTTCACGCTGTGCGTGCCGGCCGAGTTTTCAATCACCGCGATCGCTCCGCCAGCAAAGGCGTTGTCGAGTGCCGCGGCGAATCCCATCCGCAAAAGCGGATTGTCGATACCGATGCCTTTCATGATTCCGTGCGCGAGCGTACGTGCACCGGCGTGTGAAATTGCCTTGAGGCCGTACTTGACGACAAGGCTGTCTGTGATGTCAGAGAGCATGTCGAGCTTGATGCCCTTGGACTTGATGTAGTCCTTGACCGCTTCTTCAACCACTTCTCCCATCACAATGATGGAAGCTGGGGCGATCGTCGGTGACGATCCATCAAGAAACGCCTTTGCGTTGTCGTCGAGTACTTTGCCAGCCGAAGCGGGTGCGGGGGCAGATGCCATGAGCTACCTCTCTGTGTGCAGCGGAATGCTGCGTTGATTGTTGTAAAGACCGAAAAAGACGATCTTCTATACGCAGGCCCGAATTGGCCGCACACAGAAGAGGAGATATTAGCCTAAAAAGTCACTTTTGTCAACTTGGTCGCGTATTGCAGCTGTGATAGGCTGACGGTCGGAGTTTCGACCGACAATGGTGGCTCCGACCAGTTTTTGATTGCGTAGGAACAGTTGCGTGACTCCTCCGTCTAAAACGGAGCCACGGACGACGATTTCTTCTGCAGCCGATCGATCGGTATCCCCGACAAAAATAATCTCAAGCCCTAGAACATTGGTGGCGTACGACGAAACAAGTTTGAACGGTTCGCGTTCACCAAGCATGACCTTTGCAACATGTCGTCCTTGCATCTGTGCATTCATCCAGTTGCCAATATTTACCTGTCTGTTTACGACGACGTCTTGAAATTCTGATATGTCTCCCGCGGTATACACATCTGGAATGTTTGTTTCAAGATATTCGTTTGCAAGGATACCGATGTTCGTTTTGATTCCTGTATCGCGGAGCCAGGAAAAGTCTGGAATGATGCCGATGCCGATGCCGAGGATGGAGGGGGTAGTTGGTAGTTGGTAGTTGGTAGTTTGGGATTTTTTTATTTCTACATTGCCATTAAGCAAGCGTTGATTTACAAGTCTTCCTGTCTCTTCATCAAATACTCTCGACCAGAAACGATCCGAACGTAACATAACCGTCGTTGGAATTCCAAAATGCGCAAAAATGTTGATGTACTCACACGCGATAAATCCACCACCGATGACATAACCTTGAGTAGACGCATCGCGTTCTGACAGTAGCGTAACAAGATGGTCACTATCTGCAAGTGTTCGAAAGTAGGAAATTTGTCGTTCATTTATTCCCTGAGCGAAGTCGAAGGGCGCCGTCCGTACCTCTCCACCTGTTGCGATCAACAACTTGTCATACTCCACCTCACGTCCATTCGACAGACGAACGAACTTATTCCTCACATCTAAATAATCACAAATCACGCCAGTCATCCACTCAATATTTTTTTCCGCGTACCAAGTTTCCTTTTTCAAAAACACGCGTTCTCGTGGAATTTTCTCTTTCACGTAATGCGGCAAAAGCACCCGAGAATAAACTGGGTGCTCTTCCTCACTGATAATCGTGATGTCAGCATTTGTATTAAGCTTGCGGAGTTCTTCTGTTGCTGTCGTTCCAGCAATGCCGCCGCCGATGATGAGGTAGTGCATATTACTGCTCTGGAAACAGTTGCTTACCCTGCTCGTCATAGATGAAAATCGCGAGCGTTGGACAGGATTGCGCGCCGAGGATAATGTTTTCTTTTTCGTCCTCGGTAACCTCAATCACACGTTCGTACGTACGTGGCGTGGGTTCGGTTCCATGATCAAGCACATACGCCTTGTTTTCATCATTCAGTTGAAATGTTTCTGGCGCAATGGTGACACAAGACGCTGCGCCAATGCACAGGTCTGGGTCGACTTTGATAGTTAGTTTAGGCATAAGGAGAAGGCCTGGAGGGTAACAATTAGGATTCCTGAAATTCTATCACGGTAAATTCTGGACAGTGTTCTTCGACGAGATCTTGGAGACCTTCTTTGTATGATCCGGAGCATTCGCAGCTTCCGCAGAATCCTAAAATCTTGAAAACAATCGTTGGTGCCTCACAAGACACGATCTCGATCGATCGTCCTGCCGAGTCAAGAACTGGCTTCAGTGAAGTAAGTTGTTCGTGGAGTTTTTCGATAGCCATATTCTATCCAAAATATTTTTCTTTATAAAATCTGATCAGTTCCTCCACTGCCGGCAAGACGCTCGGATTTCCAATCCCGACTTTCGTTTTTGCTTGCACGGCTTCGATCGTCGTCGCTCCCTCAAGCACCGCTTCCTCGATATCGTGATCCGTCACTTTGCTGATCGGATCGATAATGCGTGATGCTTCGACGACCATTTTATCCACTTGATCCGTGCGGCGGTAAAAGTCGTTGATCGCATCACGCAGAGCTTTGTCACAGAGTACGGAACAGTGAAATTTTCGCGCAGGCAATCCACCAAGCCGGTCCATGATGTGTTGCGGTTTGATTGTCCGTGCTTCGGTAAGCGTCATCCCACCGTTTTCTGTTACCATGACACTTGCCATTGATGTTGAGGCAATCGCCGATCCGCATCCAAATGTTTTCCAGCGAAAATCGAGGACGCGTTCTGACGCAGGATCAACTTTCATCCAGACACGTAGTTCGTCTCCACAGGCAGGAGAGCCAACTTTTCCGATCGCGTTGTAATCATCGGGATTTGCATCTTCATGCATGAAATTGCGTGGATTGAAAAAGTGATCTTTTACAACATCGGTATAAAACCAAGACTTACCACCGTCTTTGGTGGTAACATCGCCGGCTTTGCCTGTGACAGGAGGTTGGGAGTAAGACATATTATTCGTAGTATTTTGGATCTACTCGCACAGGACTCAATGCTCGCAGTTTTGCAACGAGGGGTGGAATTGTTTCTAAAACGTATTCAATATCTTTCATCGTCGTTGAATGTCCGAGCGAGAATCGAACAGAGCCGTGGGCGACTTCGTAGGGGAGACCGAGCGAGAGGATGACATGAGATGGATCGAGTGTGGTTGATGTACACGCAGAGCCTGTTGAAGCATAGATCCCTGCGGCGTCGAGATAGAGAATAAACGCTTCACCTTCAATGTCCATGAACGAGATGTTCACGTTGTTTGGAAGTCGTCTCGTTGTGTGTCCGTTCAGCCGTACTTTCGGAATTCGTTCTCGTATTCCGGCAATCAGTGTATCACGTAGGACGGTTAATCGTTGCGATTCTTGCTCGCGATCAGCCTGGACAAGTTCAAGCGCTTTTGCCATTCCGATAATCCCCGCAACGTTTTCTGTACCCGGACGGAGAGATTTTTCTTGTGTGCCACCAAATTGCAGCGGTTGAAGTTTTAGTCCGCGTCGGACGTAGAGTGCACCAACACCCTTTGGTCCGTACATCTTGCTTCCATTAAATGTCATCATGTCGACGTGCAATTTTTCCACGTCTACGTCGAGAAATCCTGTTGCTTGGCAGGCATCGGAGTGGAAAATAGGTCCAGACGCGACTGAAGTCGCTTTGAATCCAGAATTCACAGCCACTTTAGTGGCGTCCGCCCGGTACTTCTGTATCGCATTTCCGATTTCTGCGATCGGCTGGATCGTTCCGATCTCGTTATTGGCATACATGATAGAAACAAGAAGGGTGTCTGGGCGGATTGCGGACATGACTTGATCGACGGAGATAAGGCCGTCATGGTCTGGTGAAAGATATGTCACTTCAAATCCTTCCTTCTTTTCTAAATGCATCGCGGCTTCAAGTACTGCGTGATGTTCAAATGCAGACACAATGATGTGTCCTCTCACTTCTTGAGCAGGGGTGTGCTCCCTTACCTCCTGAGCGGAGCGAAGCGCAGTCGAAGGACGATTCGCTCGACAAAATCCAAGCACGGCGAGATTATCTGACTCTGTTCCGCCTGACGTAAAAACGAGTTCGTCCGCCCGAACATGGAGAATCGTTGCCATGCGTGTACGAGCGTCATCGAGAGCGTCTTTTACTTCTTTTCCAACAGAATGAAAACTTGAGGGATTTCCAAAATTTTCTTTTAGATACGGCAACATCGCCTCGAGAACACGAGGATCAAGTGGAGTTGTTGCGGCATGATCAAGATAAACGTTCGACATGATCCGAACGTTAACAAAAAAAGGTCAGAAAATCAATAGTATGCACTCACCGCTCTTCCGATTACAAATCCAAGCATCGCAGCTCCAAGCGAGATCGCGACCATTTGCCAGCCTCCACGCCATGGGGATTTTTTTGAAAAATGTGCGCTCCAGGCACCGACGCCGAAAAGACATGTACCCGTGAGTAAAATGGATGGACCGTACGCGAGATCGGTCGTGAGATAAAAATACGGAATGAGAGGCACAAGTCCTCCAAGTAAGTAGAAGACAGCCATGACGATCGCAGAACGCACTGGATGTGTTTCAATTGTTTGTTTCTCTCGCACTCCTTCTTCTTTCAACACCTCTGCCCCTGCTTCCATAGCAGATTTGCTCGATAAATAACTTCCAGCAGACATGGAGAGTGCTTCAACTCCAACAAGCACCAGTCCAGATAAAATAACGACGGAAGTGCTTCCTGTTCCTGCGGCGATTCCTGTTACCGCACCAAGCGTTGAGACAAGACTGTCTTCTAGTCCAAAGACAATCTCTCGCATACTTTCTGCAACCTCATGTCTAAATTTGTGCCCATTCATATGGAGATAGTATATACTATAGGAACCTTAATTGCTTTATTTTCTTTGTCATTGCGAGGAGGTCTCAACCGACCTGGCAATCTCGTGTGGGATTGCTTCGTCCTTCGTCCTCGCAATGACAGCACAAACTTTATGCAACTTCCAGAACAACTCCACGCGTTTTCACAACCAACACTTATCGTTGTTACAGACAATGTCCAAGCAAAGCTTTTCAAAGCAGACGATCATACGGTCGAACTCATTCACACAATCTCGACGAAATCAGACGATCTCGATCAGGACCGCGTTTCTATCGTTACAGGAGCTGGACTGCGTTCTGGGGAACCAGAAGATCATCGCAAGGATTGGTCGCGTGGACAGCTGTATGAGCAGCTCAATAAAGATCTGATGCATCGATTGCAAAACAAGGAGTTCGCATCACTTGCATTTTGTGCCCCACAAGAAAATATCAATAGCTTGAAAGGTTCTCTTCATCCCGATTTGCTTAACGTCGCGAATGTCTGGGTGCCAAAACATCTGATTCACGCCGATGTATCTGACATCGTGGCGCAGGTGCAAGAAGCGAAATAGTCTGTAACGTATTTTAGAAAGTCGTGTAGAGTATCTTGTACTAACTCTTCACGATTTTTTTATGAGAAAATCTTCGAAAATTGTCCTTGTTGCAGCATTAATTGCAACTCTTGGGGCGGGAGTAATTGGTGTTCGTTCTACACTTGCGGCAGAGGATTCTGAGCAACCAAAGGATACGTTCATGTCAGAATTGGTAACGGCGATTGCCGAAAAGTTTGATCTTGATGAAGATGAGGTTCAAGCGGTTGTGGATGAACAGCGTGAGGCACACAAAGAAGAAATGAAAGCAAAGCATGACGAGATATTTGAAACGATGCTCGCGACTGCGGTTGAGGATGGCGATCTTACACAAGATCAGGCAGATGAGATTTTAGAAAAGCGTGATGAAATGCAAGCGTTGATGGAGTCGTTGAAAGATTCTGAAGAGGAAGATCGCAAAGCAGCGATGAAGGAAGCGTTTGAAGAGCTGAAAGCATGGGCAGAAGAGAATGACATTGGAATGGAATATCTGCGTTTTGGTCCAGCACCACGGATGAACAATCAAGGACAAGGTGGAGGTCAGGGGCAAGGTGGTCAGCAGAACGGACAGGGAATGCGTAGCGGAATGATGATGCGTTAAAGAATATCCTTCGCGAGTGTGATGAGCTCGCCGTCGGTTGCGCGAGAATCATCGGAAGAGATGGTGTGCACAACACCATCTTTTTCAAATACAAGCATGCGTGTGAGTTCGCAAAATCCAGGGAGTTCCCACTTTTCGTTTGCATCCACACAGGGAAGATGATTGGTTGGAATGTCGACAAAAAAACCATCTGCTGTGCCAAGCGTGATGTCTGTTGATGTATACGACTGATAATCAAGCATGAACCGTTTGATGTCGATTCCTGGTCGCTGGACGAGTTCGACGAAGCGATGATTGTTTTTTGTGAGCACGATTGTTACCGATCCTGTTGGAAGCGTTCCTGTCCCCTTTGTGTAAACGCCAACCGTATAGATCAGAGAGCCAAGTAAATCGTCCGGAAGGGTGATCGGCATTGTTGTATGCATCTGTGCGTTTAAAACAGATTCTGATTCGATCAATCCATCCGTTTCAAACAACATGTCAGGACGTGGTGGGGGAATGAATGAAAACACGATACGCAAAATAATTGCGATCACAAACATTGGAACAAGGACGATAAGAAAACAGTTACGCGTCGAGACATTGCGTAGATATTTGAGTGGGTTTTGCATAGGCCGTAGATGCGATGATAGCGATGAGGATCCAAGTCATGACGGCGAGATCGTTTTTGAAATAAGGGACGTCGGCGAGACCATGGATCGTTGTTTCTGTCAATGCAAGAAATGCTATCCAGAAATTGTCATTGCGAGCGAAGCGTGGCAATCCTTCAGGAGATTGCTTTGTCGTTCCTCCTCGCAATGACAGAATGATATTGATGGTAAGCCAGAGGAACGCTATCAATCCGAGTAATCCGAGCTCGGACCAGATGTTTAGGATGAGCGTGTGTGGGTACTGAAAAATTTCGTATTGCGTGTCGGTGTGATATTCGTCCATTGCGGCTGGGTATCCATTCAGTCCTGCACCAAAGACAGGATGATCTTTTAGCATCAGAATCGTTTCGCGCCACTGCGATTGACGCACCTGTCCAGAATAGTCGTTTAGCGTGAGTTTGTCGAAGATGGTTTGGTGGAAAGGAGAGATCGCAACAAGGATTGTGACAGCCACAACAGTCGTGATTGCGGCGATCCGTAGTCGTTTAGTCAAGACTGCTCCGAGAAACAGAGTCGCAAGTACTGCGACGATTGCGGCTTCAGATTGAGAGAGAACGATGGCGATTGAGGATAGTAGAGCGGTCGCGATCCAGAAGATGCGTGAGTCATTGCGAGGAGTCAATGACATCAGTACGCTGATCACAATGATCGGTGCCAGATAGAGTCCGACCGCATTCGGATAGGGGAATAGACTTACCACGCGGTTTTCAACATCCCATGGTGCTGGTAGTCCCCATCCCGTGAAGAACTGGAAGATCGCGAAAACAGCAATGAATAAACCACCAGCACACAGACCTGTCAGCACCCGATTGATGTCATCTGATCGCTTGCGCAGTAAATCAGTCGCGACAATAAAAACAAGGATCGGTTCTACAAAATACGCTTTCCAGATGCCGAGAGCAGATAGTTTGTCTGGAGCAACGAGGACCCCGATGGTTGCAGCCATCAACAGTAAACAGATCGGCGCGATAAACCTGTCATTGCGAGGAGTAAAGCGACGAAGCAATCCCATGAGATTGCCACGCTCCGCTCGCAATGACAGGACAATGAAAATCAAAACAAGAACTTCTAGTAACGTCATTGGGATCGGTCCGATCGAAAATCGCAATAGATAGGTCGGCAATCCAGCTGCAAGCAGATACAATCCATGGTCAAGATGACGCCAGGTAATGACGGCGTATATGATCGAGATGATTAAAAGCAAGGCAATGTAAATCATGTTGATAATTTCACAAGAGATTGAATTTTCTTGAAATCAATTCCGCCGATTGCGACCATTGAAGCGAGATAAACGATCGCTCCGATTGATACGTCGATGAGAACATGTACGGATGGAAGAAGGATAAGAACACCGTACATGAGAGCCGCACATGCAACCGCTTTGATGGTGATTGTGAGGGATGGAATGGCACCAGACGTTTTTCGGACGACCATGTAGCAGATGACAGCGATTAGGATTTCAGAAACAAGCGTGACCGTTGCGGCTCCCCAAGCGCCGTAAAGAGGAATGAGCGTCAGGTAGCCAATGATCGCAATGACTGCCGTTGCGGCGTATCCCCAAATCATAGGCTTTTGTTTATTCACCGCAACAATTGCATGACCGTAGAGTGATGAGAAGAAAACAGCAACAAGCGCGAGAATGAGAAATTGTAACAAGGGTCCGGACGCGGTGTACTTATCTCCAGCAATGAGTTCTACGAGTGGGGTGCCAACGATTTGAGCTCCAACCGCAAGAGGGATGGTCACGATGGCGAAAATATCAAAGGCGTGTTTCATCTGGGTGCGAAATAACTCCTTATTATTTTCGGACCATGTTGCAACGAGCGATGGAAGGAGAAGACCCATGAACATGACCGGGAGCGCGGTTAAAACGTCGATGACTTTGTAGGCAACCCCGTAAATGGCGACATCAGCGCTTTCACGAAAAATTGAAAGGAAAAGAATGTCACCTTTTAGGTAGATGAGATTAAAGATGATCGAAATGGCGATGGGCCACGAGCGGTGAATAGCTTCTTTCCAGACATCACGGTCGAATCGCAAGGTGATTGGTGTGTAACGGTGTGCAAGAAAGATCGTTGCGATAAGCCAGAGGATGTTCGAAAGAACGGTCGCCGCGATAATACTTTGAAGTCCGAGTCCACTTGAAAGGACGAGCATGATGAGACCAAGGAGAACGACACGGTTTAATAATTCTGCAACGGCTGCCCGCCACATGACGGCATGACGCTGGAAAATTCCAACAAGTAAGGTTGCGCCGGACATGCACAAATATCCGAAGGCTCCCAGAAATACGACGTCACGTACACTTGACGAGTAGGGGAATGCCAAAACGATAATAGGAGCAAGTCCAAATACGATGAGTCCGGAGATCATGCGCATCGAAAAGATGTTTCCAACGATACGCTTATGGTCGGCACCTGGTTCGGAGATCATGACGACGAGCGAAAGGGTGAGACCGAAGTCAACGATGATCCCAAAAAACTGCAAAAACGTAAGTCCGATTGTGAAGTCGCCAAATTCTGTCGTTGTTAATCCACGCGTTAAAATACCGATGGTGAGGAGACCAACGAAAAGTGTCAGGATGCGTCCGATGAGCTGAATTGAATAGTTCGCGGCAAACCGGTGTGATTCCATAGAGTAAACGTAGTTTAGCGATTTTTTGACGTAAAGGCAAAAAAATGGTATAATTTTAACGATATGGAGGGGATTTTGAAACGAATCGCTGGATGGATTTTTGTCTTCGTTATCGGAGCGGGTTTGTTTCCGTTTGGTATTGTACAAGCCGCTCCGCTCAAAGGGTACGAAGCAGTACAAGTGACGGCGACGAGTAAATTGACGTTGAAAACAGGAGAGCCGAAAACCGTTTCAATTGGGTTTCAAAATACCGGAACAGAAACATGGAATCGTGATTCAGGCGCGTTTGTTTCTGTATACACGTACGGGCCAAAATACCGAACGTCTGTGTTTCAAGATACGAGCTGGGTTTCTGCAAGTCAGCCAGCAAAATTGACGGAGTCGACAGTGAAACCTGGGGAAGTTGGTCACATTCAGTTTGTCTTGCACGCGCCGACGAGTTCTGGAGTGTATTCTGAAACGTTCAAGTTGGCAGCAGAGGATGTTGCCTGGATTCCAGGAGGCGAGTTTACGATTTCTGTCACCGTCGGTTCTTCGTCATCATCAGTAACCACCTCAATCCCCTCAACGACCTCAACCACTTCCGTTTCTTCCGATCTCTCCGGAATCGTCTTATTAAAAAGTGCGAAAAAAATCACCGCAAAAGCAAACGAAACAGTTTCCTTTACACTTGGAATCAAAAATACCGGAACAACAACATGGACAAAACGCGCCATTTATTCTAGCGATGTTCAGGCTGCCAGTGTTTCGACATCAACAGCGATTGCAACAAAAACATCTGGATCTGTCGCCCCTGGTGAAATGGATCTCATTGATTTTACCTTTCGTGCACCTTCAACAAAAGGATCTCACACCGTGAAGGCCGTTTTTGCTGCAGATGATGAAGTGGTGCCGGATTTAGAAATTACGATTCCTGTGGAAGTGACGTCCGATGCGCCGGCGGTGAAGGATGCGCCGAAGAAGAAAAAAGAGAAAAAGACGAAGATGCAAGAATCGACAGATGGAATCGTGACCGATCTTTCGATGGATGAGCCGACCATGCGTATCGGGGTGATTATTGTTGATGAGGAAACCGATGATAAAGTTGATGTGAGCTGCGAAACGAGCTGGAAGCTATATGATGGAGAAGGCGGGTTGCTTGCAGAACTGGACGAGGATGAATCGGTTGAAGCGTTTTATAAAAAAGATCGCTATTGGTACAACCGAGGGAAGGGACTTGAAAAAACATCTTCCTATTTGCGATTTGTACCAGATGAAAAAAATGCGGTGTGTACGATCGAAAATTTTGACCGCACAAAAACACGAAGTGCGGCGTATCCAGATAATGAGTTTCGAAACATACTTGAGATTCGTTACAACAGCGCAAAAGATCGCACATGGATGATTAACGAATTACCTGTTGAAATGTATTTGCGTGGGCTTGCGGAAACGAGCAATATTTCACATCTCGAATTTCAAAAAACACTCATTGTTGTTGCTCGTACCTATTCACTCTATCATTTCGAACGTTACACAAAACACGACGAAGAATATTTTCACATGAATGCGTATGCTGATGACCAGGTGTATCGAGGATACGGTCAGGAAAAACGCACACCACGTCTCACATCAAGTGTGGATGCAACAACAGGAGTCGTCGTTACATACGACGGAAAAACAGCAATTACTCCATATTTCTCACGATCTGACGGCCGCACACGCGATTGGGGTGAGGTGTGGTATGGAGATGTCGCCTGGCTGAAGTCTGTCCCAGCACCGTGTGATAAAGGAAAAACACTTTGGGGTCACGGGGTAGGAATGTCTGCCTCCGAAGCGCTTTGTCAGGCAAACAATGGAAAGGAATGGAAGGACATTTTGAAATATTTTTATACCGGAATTGAATTAACGAAGAGATGGAAATGAGATTTTCTACCTGTCATTGCGAGCGAAGCGCGGCAATCTCTCGAGGGATTGCTTCGTCGTGTCTCCTTGCAATGACAGTAGTCGGATCGATTTGCTTGTTTCCATTGTCAGTCAGAGCTGCACCGAATGTTCAACTCATGTCGGTATTTGCAGGACGGGCGGATTTACAAAAGGCGTTTGATTCAACGAATCGGTATCGAGCGATTCCAGGATCCGCGGCCGGCTTTCTTATCGATCTCGACGATTGGGCAGAGCAGTATGGTTGGAAAGAGTACGCATCTTTGTCAGAGTACGCTCCGTTTGAGCCCCTTGCGCCCCTTGCACCTCATGTGACCCCTTCGGTCACTGCAGAAAGTTATCTCGTTTTAGATCGAACAAGCGGACAGATTCTCGTAGCATCACATGCAGACAAGGAATGGCCAATCGCATCACTGACCAAACTGATGACCGCACAGGTTGTTTTGGATGAAGGGGAAGGAGGAATCTACCCTGTGACAACAGAAGATGATGTCGGAGGCGCAAAACTGTACGTATCCTCAGGAGATACATTCACACTCGATGGACTATTGTATGCGACACTTGTTGGATCTGCGAATAACGCCGCAAATGCTATTGTTCGATCAACAGGGATGTCAAAGACAGATTTTGTTGCAGAAATGAATCAACGCGCCGTTGATCTGAATCTTTCTCACACACGTTTTGTCGATCCAACTGGCATTGAGACAGAAAATATTTCTACGGCTCGTGAATTTGCACGCATTGCAGATCATGCATTTGATCGCGCAGACATTCGTCGTTATACAACAACAGCATCTGCAAACATTCGTGTCCTTTCTCAAGGAGCTGTGAAAACAATCAAAAACACAAACTGGATGCTTTGGAAACCGGAGTATGACGACATTTATGTGATGGCAGGGAAGACAGG
>CALRHL010000023.1 GCA_943359455.1 Candidatus Uhrbacteria bacterium RIFOXYB12_FULL_58_10 | reverse complement strand
AGATGCGGAGTGTAGGTGTATAACGCAGCCGTCGCAGCGTTTGCTGGAACAACAAGGGTGTCATCAATCTCGGATACAATGCCCGGACCAAAACCCATCACGGTGTATCCCTGTGAAGCAACGTCGGCGAGATACCCGTCGATAATTTGAAGCGTCGCGGAATTGATCTGTTTTGCAAAACCACGAAATCGCTGAGCACTCGACGTGAGATACGTACATCCGTCACAAATTCCATATCCCATCGCCCAATCGAGCTGATTTTGCGTTGGGCTCGTGTCGTCAATGAGCGATTGTTCTTTTTGAAGCATGACAAGAATCACACGTGAGCTAATTCCGTTTCGTTGCGCCGCATCATAAATGATTTGAGCCGCTGTTTTTTTGACAGTGTCCACGTCGGTAAACGTTCGAGCGCCGAGCGTACCGTACGCATTAAGAAACATCTGGATTTCTGTAACCGAAAGACTGTCTGAATCGATCATTTCCGCATCAGAAATGACATAATTCGGGTTAAATTCAAAAGCAAACGCCTTGAAGGGGGTGGATGAAAGCGCAAGCACCATCACGAGCGCTGAAAGTAAATACTGTCGCATAGTTCGACAAGCTCACTACATGTAGTGTGACCGTATTATACTATGATATCGAAATTTCGTCTCCTTTAGCACCGATCGTGATACTCGCACCTTCCTTTAGTTCACCGGCAACAATTTTGCGCGCGAGCGGATCGAGAATATGGTGCTGAATAGCGCGTTTGAGCGGTCGAGCGCCGTACGCAGGATCATATCCTTTTCGTGCGAGAAGTTTTTTTGCGGCAGATGTTACATTGAGTGTGATACCACGACCTTCTGAGAGTCGCTTGAAAACACGATCAAGTTGCATTTCGACAATGTCTCCAATCTCCACTTCCGTCAGTGCGTGAAACATAATCACCTCATCCACACGATTTAAAAATTCGGGGCGAAAGTGATCGCGTAGCATGAGAAGAACACGATCGCGAATTTCTGTTGAATCAGAGCCCTTGTCTTCTTCATTTGAAAATCCAATCGATGCTTTGGTGCGCCCTGAATCTAGGATGAGATCAGATCCAATATTTGATGTCATGATGATTATCGTATTTTTGAAGTTGACTTTACGACCTTTCGCGTCCGTGAGGTGTCCGTCATCCAAAATCTGTAATAACAAATTAAACGTATCAGGATGCGCTTTTTCAATTTCATCAAACAACAAAACAGCATACGGACGTCGACGCACAATTTCTGTGAGCTGACCACCCTCTTCGTACCCAACATATCCTGGTGGGGAACCGATCATTTTTGAAACCGAGTGCTTTTCCATGTACTCCGACATATCAAGACGTACAAGGGCAGACTCATCGTTGAACATGAATTCTGCGAGCGCGCGTGCAAGCTCGGTTTTTCCAACGCCTGTTGGACCAAGGAAAATAAAGGATCCGATCGGACGATTTACCTCATTGATGCCTGCGCGCGATCGACGAAGTGCATTCGAAACAGCTTCAATGGATTCACCCTGACCCACAACGCGTTTGTGTAAATCTTCCTCCATGTGAACAAGTTTCTTGAGCTCTGATTCTAACATTTTAGAAACAGGAATGTGCGTCCAGCGGCTCACAACAGAGGCGATGTCTTCCTCGGTCACGACCTGTTTGAGTAATCCGCGATCTTGTTGAAGTTTTGTGAGCGCGAGTTCGGCACCCTTCAAGGATTTTTCATCGGCGGGGATCGTGCTGTATCGAATTTTTGCGACGGTTTCAAGATCGCCATTACGTTCAGCAATCTCTGCTTCTGCGCGCATTTTTTCTATGCGAGACTTAATCGTTTGAATATCTGAAATTTTTCCCTTTTCATTTTTCCACTTTCCTTCAAGCGCATCTGTTTTCTCACGCAGATCCGCAACCAATTTCTCAATCTCCTTTAATTTCCCCTGTGACTGCTTATCCTCTTCATTTTCTAACGCCTTAATTTCAATTTCATGACGCATGAGATCACGTTTGAGGAGATCAAGTTCTTCTGGCATGGAATCGATTTGCATGCGAAGCGCGGACGCCGCTTCGTCGATAAGATCGATTGCCTTGTCCGGTAATTGACGTTCGGTAATGTAGCGCTGTGACAGTTCTGATGCGGAAACGATTGATGGATCGCTGATGCGCACTCCATGATGCAATTCATACTTCGATTTAATTCCACGCAAAATAGCAATCGTATCCTGAATACTTGGTTCTTCAACCATCACCGGTTGAAATCGGCGCTCAAGCGCAGGATCTTTTTCAATATAGCGTTGATATTCCTTGGTGGTTGTTGCTCCAACCGCTCGCAATTTTCCGCGTGCAAGAGCTGGCTTCAACATGTTTGCCGCGTCGAGAGATCCACCTTCAGTCGTTCCTGCACCAACGAGCGTGTGTAATTCATCAATAAACAAAATGATCGATCCACCCGATCCTTCGATTTCCTTAAGCACGGCTTTTAACCGATCTTCAAATTCACCACGATATTTTGTTCCCGCAACCATGGAACCAATATCCAGCGCAACAATTTCTTTTTGCTTGAGCATTTCCGGTACATCTCCAGCAATAATGCGTTGTGCAAGTCCTTCTACGATCGCCGTTTTTCCAACACCAGCTTCACCAATCAGGACGGGATTATTTTTTGTGCGGCGAGACAACACCTGCATCACACGTCGAATTTCTGTGTCACGTCCGATGACCGGATCAAGTTCACCTGCACGCGCCGCATCCGTTAAATTACGGCTGTATTTTTTTAGTGCCTGATATTTTCCTTCTGGCTCTTGTGTATCTACGCGCTGTGAACCACGGATTTCTTTGAGGGCTCGCATAACGGATTCATCCGTTATCTGATACTGTCCAAGCAAACGCGCAACGTTTTTATTTGTGAGAAGCCCAAGCAATAAATGTTCGGTCGAAATATAATCATCCTTAAATTGCTTCGCGATTCTTGCCGCCTCAGACAAAACAGCAGCCATTTCTGGCGAAAGAAAAATTTGCCCGATCCCCCCGCCATTTCGCGAACGTTGTTTTGGGAGTGAATCGATAATGCGTTCGACTTCTCCGCGAGCTTCGGAAGGATTCCCAGCGACTTTATTCACAACAGCGGAAACGACTCCATCACCCTGACGAAGAAGGGAGGCGAGAAGATGAATGGGTTCAAGCGCATTCTGACCATTTTCAATCGCAATGTTGTTTGCTTGCTGAAGCGCTTCTTGAGATTTGAGGGTAAAATTGTTTGGAAGCATAAGATAAAGTAAAAAGTAAAAGGTCAAATGTAAAAAGTGCGGACTCCTTCACTTCGACTTTTTACTTTTTACTTTCTGCGCATGTTAGCAGTCTCAAGTATAGAGTGCTAAATTGTTAAAGTCAAGAAAAATTGGTACAGTATCAACGACGGATATGGTGAAACACGATGTTTTTGGGGTGAAAATTGATGATATTTCTGCATCTGAATTGGAACAGACGCTTTTGGGGTGGATGAATGATGGACATGTGCACACGATCGTGACTCCGAACCCTGAGTTTATTTTGGAAGCGCGTCGTGATCCAGAATTTCGAGATATCCTCAATCGTGCCGATCTGGCATTACCGGACGGAGTCGGACTTAAGTTTGCGGTCAGTGCTCTGACGGGGAAACGATTGCTTCATCGTCATACAGGTGTCGACACACTCTTGCTTCTTTCAGAAATTTGCACACGCACTCAAACGACTCTTCATCTCATCGGAGGAAATTCTGGAGTCGTAGAAATCGCATCAAATCAATTACGATCAAAAAATCCAACTCTTTCTATACAATGTTTCGATCCAGGGCTCATTGAAAAAAATGCATCAGCAGAAATATTGACAAAAGTGGCCGACCGTCTCCTTTTGTCAATTCAAGGAAATTCCGTTCTTGCGATCGGTCTCGGACAAAAAAAACAAGAACGCCTCATGTCCGTCATTGCCCAGAATCTCTCCCAACTCCCAACTGCCAACGAGCAACCCCCAACTTGCATCCTGATCGGCGTCGGCGGATCGTTCGATATGATTGCAGGAACTCGTCGTCGTGCCCCGGCTTGGCTTCGGCGCATTGGGCTTGAATGGGTCTGGAGACTCATGATCGAACCAAGACGCTGGCGACGTATTGCAAACGCGGTCGTGATCTTCCCAGCGCTCGTGATCTCCGATACACTGAAGCATCGCCGCTTCCTCCGCGCCTGCCGTAAAACGATTCCAGAGATTGTAAGACAGTTTACGGAGTAACCACAATTTCCTATGACTCGCACCCGCTTTGCCCCATCCCCAACTGGCTATCTCCACATTGGAGGCCTCCGTACATGCTTGTACAACGTTTTGCTTGCTCGCCAATCAAACGGGACGTTTTTATTACGCGTTGAGGACACCGACCGTGAACGATATGTTCCTGGAGCCGTAGAAGCACTTCTCACCACCTTATCACGTGTCGGTTTAGCACCTGATGAAGGCCCTGTCCTTGTTGATGGTCTTGTAAAACAAAATGGTGATTGCGGCCCGTATATTCAATCTGAACGGTTGCCTATTTATACTGAATACGCGCGACAGCTTGTTGATAGAGGTCATGCCTATTTCTGTTTCTGTTCTTCCGAGCGACTTGACTCGTTACGGAGACAACAAGAAATCGCGAAACTCCAAACGAAATACGATCGTCGTTGCCTCACGCTCACACACGAAGAAATTAAAACAAGACTGTCTGCAAATGAACCACGCGTTGTTCGTCTTAAAATGCCAGAGGGAGAAACCTCTTTTGACGATGTCATCCGTGGACGCATTACGATTAGCAATAATGAAATAGATGATCAGGTTCTCATGAAGTCGGATGGATTTCCGACGTATCACCTCGCCGTTGTTGTGGATGATCATCTTATGAATATCACACATGTTATTCGTGGGGAGGAATGGATTACCTCGACTCCGAAGCATATCACGCTGTATAAACTGTTTGGATGGGAGGCGCCATTATTTGCACACCTTCCCCTCATTTTGAATCCAGATAAATCTAAATTATCAAAACGACAAGGGGACGTTGCCGTTGAAGATTTTCTTGATAAAGGCTATCTTCCAGAGGCTCTTGTTAATTTTGTTGCCTTGCTCGGATTCAATCCAAAGGCCGATCAAGAAATTTATACGATGGAAGAACTTATCGCGTTGTTCGATCTGACAAAAATCAACAAATCTGGTGCGGTTCTCGATACCGTAAAACTCGACTGGATGAACGGGCAATACATCCTCAAAAAAACGCCAGAACAGCTTGTCGAATGTGTTTATCCGTTTATTGCACGAGTAGGGAAGACGATCGAAGACGATCTTCTTTTGCGCATGTGTACGATTGAGCAACCTCGTCTTACTCGTCTGACAGACATTGTGGATCTGATTGATGGTTACTTAGCCGTTCCAACGTACGACCCGCAATTGATTATCTGGAAAAAGGCAGATGCAGATGATGCAAAAATAAATCTTCTCGCCGTCAAAACACTCATTGAAAACTTCGATGCAAACGTCTGGAGTGACATCGCATTGATTGAATCGACCATAAAGCGGTATATTAGTGATAGTGGTTTGCAAAATGGAAATGTCTTGTGGCCCACCCGTGTCGCATTGTCTGGCCGCAGTGCGTCTCCAAGTCCTTTTGAACTGATCTGGGCGCTTGGAAAAAAGGAATCTGTAAAGCGTATTGAATTCGCTCTCTCTGCACTTTCATGAGACACCAAAAAATTATTTGGAGGATTGCCTTTTTTACTGCCCTCATCGCAGTCGTGATTCCGTTTGCACGAAGTTACGCGGATGATGATCAGGAAGCCCTAGTCAACGATGAAGATATTGCAGGTGAAATTACAGAGTTAAATAACAAAATCACAGATAAAAAATCTGACATTGATTCCCTCAACCGCAACATCGATGCGTATAAACAGAAAATCGCGGCTGCGCAATCGCAGAGTGTGACGCTGTTGAATGAAACGGAGTTGCTTGAGAATCGTATTGCGAAATCTGAATTAGAAATTGAATCGACGACGGAAGAAATTTCTGTTGTCAACGACGAAATCGTTGTTCTCGAAAAACGACTCACAGCGATCGAGAAGCAACTGGAGGAAAATCGTGCAACGCTTTCAGATATTTTGCGAAAAATGGATGTCTATGACAACGACCTCACATTGCATTTGTTGTTTAGTTCAGATTCGTTTGGAGATTTGTTTGATCGTCTTCAGGAACTCACCAGTGTGACGGACGATCTTGAAAGTGCTCTCAAGCGCGCCCAGGCAGAAAAGGAACGTGTCGCTCTTGATCGAACAGATCTCCTCGGAAAACTCACTCGACTCGATGATCTTCATGCGCGACAGGAAAGCCAGATGCGATTGCTTGAGGATGAAAAAAAGACAAAGGAGACACTTCTGGTGCAATCGGAAAGTAATGAAGCAACGTTTCAATCGTTCCTATCCGAATTGCGCGCAGAGCAACAGTATGTAAATACACAAATTGCTGTGCTGCAGGAAAAGATCGAAAAAAAGCTTCTCGATGTCGATGACGGTGGACAGGGAAGTAGCGTGCTTTCGTGGCCCGTGGATCCGTATAAAGGTCTCTCAACGACCTTTCACGATCCAACCTATCCATTCCGCCACCTTTTTGAACACTCTGGTATTGATATTCCAACTCCTCAAGGCACCGCCGTTAAATCGGCGGCCCCAGGGTACGTTGCATGGACGAGGACTGGACGACTTTACGGTAATTACGTTATGGTAATTCATAGCGATGGGGTTGCGACCCTTTATGCTCATTTATCGAGCATTTCGGTCGTTCAGGACCAATTTGTATCGCGTGGAATGACCGTTGGACTGTCCGGTGGACAACCAGGAACCGCCGGAGCTGGCCTTTCCACTGGTCCACACCTGCACTTCGAAGTAAGAGAGCAGGGGATACCGGTAGACCCGATGGGGTATCTGATGGCCTTGTAATAAAATTCAAATTTCAAATTTTCTTTTCACTTGTGGATTTAGATTTAGCTATTCAAGTTGTCGCATGGGCCATGACCATCACACCAATGACGGTATTTTTGATTATCAGTTTTTACATGATGTACGGAGCGTCAGAAGACGACGAAGCTATTAAGGGTCTTATCTTACTTGGACTTGGAATTTTTACCGTTGGACTCGTATTGTTGATCGCAATCTATTTTACCTCGTTTTCAATCACAAAATTATTTGGAGGGTAGATTAGAAGGTGGTAGTTTGGAGTTGGTAGATGGTAGTTGGGGTTTTACTTCTACTAATTTCTTGCGTCGTACAATGTAACTTAGACGACACAATAGAATAAAATACGAAAATCTAAATACCAAATGCTAGGTAAATTATAACTTTAAAAGCTTTAAGGCTTCTGATTTTCCTCGCTCAACTCCTGGTTGATCAAACGCATTCACTCCGAGCATCTGAGCCATGTAGGCGGTGGCGGTTTCGTACATCATGAGGAGTGCTCCGACAGATTCTGGGGATACAGATGGGATATGGAGCGTTCCATTTGGTCTTCCGTTATGCTTGAGGGCTGTCGCAGTTCCTTGGCATAATGCGCGTTGAATTGAGGTGGTACTTGGATACCCCTTAATCCTTATATCGCGTTTAAATCGGTCGGGCAAAATGAAGGTAATCACTTTATTGTCTGGTCCTTCATTGTACAGTTGAATTTGTGAATGTTGATCGGCCGGACCGAATGCCGCGATCGGCGTAGGACCTACGGACACGCCGTTTTTTTTCTTTCCGAGCGATTCGCCCCAAAGCTGACGAAACCACATCGCAAATGGAAAAAGCGTTTCTGCGTATGGCATGAGCACATGCATATCCCTCCCTTCTTGCATGGACAAATAATGATGTGTCGTAAAACGTGCAGGGAGGGATTTTTCTTTTTTTATCCGGCGTTCTTCTTCCAACCATTTTGCTCCGTTAAGTAGCCGTTGAATATTCGTTCCACTACATGCGGCGGGAAAAAGTCCTACCGTTGAAAGCACAGAAAATCGTCCGCCGACATTTGTAGGGTGTGGAATCACGGTGTACCCTTCCCTGTTTGCGCGAACGTACAATTCACTCGTAGATGATTCTTCTGTTGTGACAAAAAAATGATCAGCATGTTGTTTTTTTCCAACAGACTTCATACACACCTGACGTGCTATTTCAAAAAGCGTCCTCGTCTCAAGTGTTGTTCCGGACTTCGAGACAACATTCACCGCTGTCCGATCCCAGTCAATTCCATAAAGCGTGTTCAAAACAGCATCCGGATCTGGATTTGTCAAAAATGACAACCGCATTTTTGTCCCTCCAATCGCTGAATACAACATCCGCGCCCCAAGATCAGATCCCCCAATCCCAATGACAAGCAGCTGATCAAATCGTTTCTGAACCTTCCTCGCCATCCGTTCAATCTCCGTAACAGACGCAAATGGCAACTCAAAAAATCCTTGATCACCACTCAAGCGCAACCGTTCAATATTTGCATGCGCTCGTTTCAACTCTGAAGCAAGAGAACGAAAAACCTTACGTGTCACCATCATGTTCGCATCATCGTACACTAACCAGGGCGTCGTCATATTTTTTTCACCTCCCAACCCTTCCAAGCCTTTCGGCCATTCCAGGCCTTATTTATAATACACATGATCTCCAAATCTCAAATCGATGTACTGCAATCCACTTGGATCCTTTACGGTGTCACGTAATAATACCATAAGCGCGTCTGCTTGTGATTGAACGTCTCCTGCGGCGTCAAATAGGAGATCGTAACCAACGGTCGTTCTGAGACTCATCCACTTCCCTGCAAGGCGATCAACGCGTGTGGATGTGTAGGAAATACCCATCCCTTTTAATCGTTCGAAAAACTGAAATGCTCGCGAAACTTCATCTAAAGATAGTACAGAAGTACCAACCGTTACGGTTGCGCTGTTCTCGTCGATAAATACTGGTAATTTTTTCAGGGGGTGCGGTGGGAGAGCTTCTGGTATTGTTCCATCAGGAAGTGGCTCAGGTGGTGGAGGCTCTGGAGCACTCCACGCGTCCATTTCCGACGATTGAAGCTCACGAATGACCATCCCTTGCAAATCAACGAGATAGACCTGATCGTCTGACTTCCACAAAAGTTGAGACGTTTTTTCTTTCGCAGCAATCGTCAACGCACAACCTGTCCCATTCCAGGTACACACACGATCGATCGTGAGCGATTCAAAAAAATATTTGGATGCAAGCGAGGAACGTAGGACGTCCGCGTTATAAATAAATCGGTTGGAAGAAGAGAAAATCAAAAAATGCGGACGGTGTAATTCTTCCCAAACACGTGCGATCATTTCTTCAGAAGAGATCGTCTCTGTTCCAGAAACCGCCACGGTCTGGATAGAAAAAAAACGTGATCCAAAAAAGAACCACGTGACCGTGCTCACCGTTATCAAAACAGCAACAAGGATACTGATTTCCTTGTAGTGCCGCTTTGGTTTTTTTTGAAAATACGGATTACGAAAACGCCGCGCCTCATAACGCTTCTTCTGAGTCGTTCGAAAATGATTTCGCGCCTTCATATTCCAGACCCTTTATACCACAATCCTTGGCAAAAGTGGGTTAATGCGCGTAACGATTTCGTAGTTGATTGTTCCGATACGTTTTGCCATTTCATCGGCCGTAACAGTAAATCTTCCTGAACGACCGAGGAGAATGACTTCCTGTTCAACGTCAACTTGTGGGACAGCAGACACATCAATCATCATCATATTCATGCAGACGCGTCCAAGAACTTTACAGCGAGTCCCAGAGACCAACACCTCTCCAACCGAAGACCATCCTCGATCATAGCCATCCCAATACCCGACAGATAGTACGGCAACACGACTATTTTTTCGCAGGATCTCTGTCAGACCGTATCCGATGGGAGTTCCTGCTGGCAAATATTTCACCTGAACAACACGTGTTTTCCATGTGAGGACCGGTTCAAGTTCGAGTGCGACATTATGTCGACGTGAAGTTTGTTCGGTTGTATCGGATGACCAAAGGCCGTACATCGATATTCCTGATCGGACGAGCGTTTGATGTGTGTCTGGATAGAGAATGATCGCCGCAGAACAGGCGCAATGAATCCACTCAGGTTGAAATCCTGCTTGCCTGATGGCACTGACGCACTGTTGAAAAACGGCAAACTGTTGATTGGCGAATTGTGTATCCGTTGTGTCTTCTATGTTCGCAAAGTGCGTGGAGACTCCGGCGAGTGCAACGTGCGCTGCTTGACCGATATCTCCTAAAATATCGTAAAGCGTATCAGCAAGCACGCCTTGTCTTGATGTTCCTGTTTCAATTTTCAGATGAATGAAGGCCGTTTTTGCGCGTTCAGCCGCAATCAACTCAAGCCCAACGATCGATTCACGATCATAGACCGTGATATGAATGTTAGAGGCAATGACATCTTGATAACGTTCACGCATGGTGTATCCAAGAACGATGATAAGGGCGGATGGAAACTCTGACCGTAAGATAAGTGCTTCATCGATGTTATCTACGGCAAATGCATCAACTCCTGCGCGTCCTGCAATTCTCGCAACTTCAAGAAAGCCATGACCGTACGCATTTGCTTTCAACACCGCACAAAACCGCGCACTGCCTTCCAGCAATCCGCGAAGTGATTCGATATTTTTTACGAGTGCTCGTTCATCAATTTCAACCCAAGTCTTGTGGAGCATAAAATGTAGTTGGGGATTGGTAGTTGGAAGTTGGGGGGGGTGAGGTTAATGGAGGAGAAACTTCCTAATGAGGTCGGCGTTTGCCTCAAGGAGGTCGTAGTTTAATGCTTCAGATGGCGTGACCCAGGCGGATGTATAGGCAGAACGATCTTCGTGTTGCACATCCCCTTCCCCAACAGGACAGCGAAAGAGGTAAAGGTGAACGCGCATGATGTAGTCAGACATTTGCCAGTCGTGTGTGTGATTTCCAAGAAACTGCGCCTCTGCTGTTCTGAATCCGGTTTCCTCCTCGATCTCGCGAACAACCGCGTCGATCGGTTCTTCTCCCGCATCAATTTTTCCACCAGGAAATTCCCATTTTTTATCCCACATCGGATTTTTATCTTTGCGTTGCATGATCAGAAATTGATCATCGCCTGTCGTCTGCGAAGTCGAACGGCGTGAAACAACACCGAGCGCAACATGAGCTTCCTTGTGAGCGACGCGCTCGATCGGAATCAGGCGATCTTGTTCTAACAGATGGCGAATCAGATCGGTCTGCAGTGCGGTTTGATCATATCCAACAGCGATGATCGTTGGTTGAACACGATCTAATATTTCATACGATCCAAGCTGTTCATCTGAGAGTATTGCTTCATCCACGCATTGAAGATCTGCAACATGTGCTCGACGTGTTTCTTCATTCTGAATCGGAATTTTTGATTTCAACATTTGTACATGTTCATCTCGCGCAACGGCAACAACAAGTCGATCTCCAAGCAAAGCCGCTCGCTCTAAAAAGACGCGATGACCTTCGTGTAGACGATCAAATGTCCCAAAAGCGAGGACGGTCATACGTACCGTCTACCCCTCTGGCTTTAACGTTGGAAACAAAATGACCTCCTTGAGATTATGCGAGTCTGTGAGTGTTGCGGTGAGACGATCGATCCCGATGCCAAATCCAGCCGCAGGTGGCATTCCGTGCTTGAGAGCTGTGACATAATCATCATCGCTAAACTGCGCCTCTTCATCGCCTGAATCACGTGCGACTTGCTGTTCGGTAAACCGTGCTTCTTGATCGAGTGGATCATTGAGTTCAGAGAACGCTTTAATGTTTTCAACTCCGCCTCCATAGACAAGCTGAAACATTTCGACATACCGTGGATCGTCTGTTTTTCTTTTTGCAAGAGGAGAAATTTCAACAGGGTAATCGATAAGGTATGTTGGTTGGATGATATTCGGACGAACGTGCGTTTTATAAATATTGTCGATGATCGTCGCGTGGCTGTCTGTTTTTTCAACAGGGACATTCAGTTTCGTTGCTTCCTTTGCGATGGAGGCTCGGTCGGAATACTGTTCAATATCAAGTTTTGTGTGTGAAAGAATCGCGTCACGAAATTTTATTCGTGGCCACGAGGATTGAAAATCAAGCGTGTGTCCTCGAAATGGAACGGCTGTTGGATCAAGCCCGCATGCAACAACAACCTCTCGAACCATCTCCTCTAAAAACACCATGAGCTGTTCGTAATCCATGTACGCGAGGTAACCTTCGACCTGTGTAAACTCTGGATTATGAGAATGATCGATTCCCTCATTACGAAAACAGCGCGCCACTTCATACACCCGTTCATATCCACCGACAAGACAGCGTTTCAAATGCAACTCGGGAGCGATACGTAAATACATGTCCGCTCCAAGCGCGTTGTGATGTGTTTTAAACGGACGTGCACTTGCACCGCCAGGAATTTCCTGAAGGATGGGTGTGTCTACTTCTAGACAATCATGACGATCGAGATAGGCTCGAATCGTGCGAACGATAACCGCACGTGTTTTAAAAATATTTCGAACCTGTTGATTTGAAAGCAAGTCCAGGTATCGCTGACGATAACGAATTTCTGTATCCGTGAGCCCGTGCCATTTTTCCGGCATCGGAAGAAGGGACTTTGTGATGATGCGGTACGATTGGACATTCAGCGTTTGCTGTTCTGTCTTTGTCAGAAAGGCTGTCCCACTTGCTTCAATAAAATCCCCCATGTCTGCGGTGTCGTGAAACTGGTTATAGGTATCCTCACCAAGCTGATCGCGTTTCAATGCAATCTGCATCATTCCTGAACCATCTTCAAGCTGAATGAATGTGAGTCCCCCATGCTTGCGAATCGTTCGCATACGACCACAAACCGTTATGACCGTTTGATCTTTTTGTAACACATCAAAATGCGTCACAAATTGATGCGTACGATGCGTTCGTGTCACTCGTGCAGGATACGGATCCGCTCCCGATTGCCGTATTTTCTGCAGTCTTTCAAGCCTAACAGCTTCTTCTTCAATCATAATAATAGGAAAGTTTACTCGCCTATTTTATGCGATACTCATGATTTTGTAAACCATGGTTCCGGACGGGACAGCTACTGATATTGTTTCGCCTATAGAGTGCCCGATAAATGCCTGACCGAGTGGAGATTCATTACTGATTTTCCCCGTAAGAGGACTGGCTTCATTGCGACCGACGATCGAAAATGTTCTTTTTAATCCACTGACCTCGACGACAAACGTAGTACCAAGCTCAACCATTTCTCCACCAGATTGCTGTTGGACAACAATAGAATCTTTAATCATGGATTCCAAATTTGCAATGCGGACTTCATTCGTTCCCTGTTGCTCCTTCGCATCCGTATACTCAAAATTCTCGGAGAGATCCCCAAGTTCTTTTGCCGCACCAATCTTATCCGCAATCTCCCGGCGCGTAATCATCTTACGCGTCTGAAGCTCATCCATAAGTTGTTGTAGTCCCTCCGCAGAAATGTATGTTGGCATAGCCTTATGTTCTCAGTAAAAAATAGCCACTCGCTAAGGGTGAATCCCAAGGCGAGGGGTTTATGGAAAGTAGTATATCTGAAAAACACAACAACTGTCAAACAGAATTTCGACTCGTTCCTTAAGCAAAAACAAACGTCTTTGCGTCCCGGTAATGTTCATAGACAAAGTTATAAACCTCGAGCTTTTTAAATTCACAATCTGTTTGTGTATAAGTTGGTTCTGGAAGGTCTGCATAGAGAATATTCGAAATGGTCGTTCGTACACCCGCGCGTAGTGGCTCAAATTCTCGCCATTCCGACACAAGTCGCTCAGCCTTCAGCTTGGCAAGCAATTCCCGTGCAACAAGACGAACTTTCTCCACTTCGCCTGGATTAAGTGAATCTTTGAAAAGCAGGTCAAAAATTGCCAGTTCTTCCTCGCTCAATCCTTCTTTAACTGCCCGCTGTTCTTCCTCACCTAAACTTTTTGCAAGATCAACCAAGTCATCAAAAAACTGATCAATATCATGCGCGCCACTGTTATATTCTTTCAGGATTATACTGAGCCGATCCATGAATGGCGCGCGCGTTCGGTTACGCTTCACCATATCTGTAATTTTCTGTTCCAACTCCGCGCGCAGTCCCTCCGCTTCAAGATTCTTATTTTCTACTCCTGCAAAGAAAGTTGCCAAAGCATCGGCATTCAACTGGCTCAAATCCTTAACGCGTTTGTGTTGAGGGATGACATATTCTCCTGCCTGAATAGAACGATCTAACAGATCTTCCAAATCTTTTTGCACTTGGGATACGTCCACACTTTGGGCGCCAACGTCTCTGACTCGCGAAGCAATCACGCGTACGGCCGTTACCTCGATATAATAATCTTCCGCCTTGGGGTCCGGAAGGACGGAACGGTAAGCATTATGTAAATCGCTTGCAAGATTCAGAAAATATTTCTTTACAACTTGTTCACCGACAAGAATATTTACGTATTTTTCAAGCAACGACAATTTAGCCTCAGATGTTGAACCGAGTAACTCTTCAAGAGAAATTCCGTTTTCTATCAAAAAATAGTTTGTGGTGGCCAATAATACCTCAAGCTCGCTCAATAATTCTTCTTTGTTGCGAATAATGTCGCTGTCTTTTTCGCCATTCGCGGCGTACAAAGCGAGTGCTCGCTCAATGTTCCTAAACACGCCGATATAATCCACGATCAATCCGTTCTTTTTTCCCTCTGCAACACGATTGGCTCGAGCAATCGCTTGCATAAGGGTGTGGTTCTTAAGCGGCTTGTCCAAATAAACCGTCGAAAGATTTGGCACGTCAAAACCAGTCATCCACATGGCGCATACAAACGCGATGCGTAGTTTGCTATCAGCCTTCTTAAATTGAGCCTCCAGATCGCCATGCAAAATTCGTTCCCGAATCGGACGCATGTCGATTTCAAACGCCTCCATGTCCGCAATCTCATTTTGGTTTTGGCCAAGCGAAACCATCACGGCCATATCCACACCTTCGTGCAATTCAAGTTGCGCTTCAATCTTGGAGCGTTCGTGCTCATCCGTCGCTCGCAACAAATCCATGCGAAGTTTGGCAATGTAACGATCCCATTCTTTGCGCACCTTATCGTGCATCCGAATGGCTGTCTTTTTGTCCACCGAAACAACCATCGCTTTGCCGTCGTATCCGCGGCCAACAAAATGGGTCACAATATCCCGTGCAACCGCATCCAAGCGATCTTCGCGCGTCACGAGATGATAGAACGTGGAAAATTCCTGCTCCAACTTTTCTTCTTCTGAATCATTGAGATCGTAAAAGTCCATCACCTTGCCCAAATCCTGTTCCAGATTGTCGTTTACGTTCTGAAGTCGCGGCACGCGATTTTCATAAAACAACGGCACAGTCGCACCATCCGTCACCGATTGTCCGAAGTTGTACACGGAAACATAATCACCAAAGGTCTCGCGCGTCTTCTCCTCACCGCCAGCCATAAGTGGCGTGCCCGTAAAGCCAATAAACGAGGCCTGTGGAAGCGCCTTATGCATGTTCTGGGCCATGCGATCGTATTGCGTGCGATGCGCCTCATCCGTCATGAC
>CALRHL010000022.1 GCA_943359455.1 Candidatus Uhrbacteria bacterium RIFOXYB12_FULL_58_10 | reverse complement strand
ATAAGCTTATAGACGAAAAACGTCAGATTCGAGCGAAAGGCGCTTGAGAGAATCGAAGGAATAGCAGAGCTATTTCGAGATTCTCGAAAGTGACTTGTAGCCGAATATGGCGTTTTGCAGGCATAAGATTATTTGGCAACAGGTCTATTAAATGTCCTAGATAACGATACGGTGTATGCAACATTTCGATCCAATTCTCCGCGCCGTCGCCTCGAAGGCCTTTCGCGACAAATATTGTTATTTTCCTATAATATCGTTACGATCAACGTAAGCGCCGTCGTTTTTTCCCTGTGGATGAATATCTCTCCTTATGCGATTAGCTTTCCTCATCTATTTCATTCTGGTTCTCTGGTGGGCTTTTCTTTTCAAAATGGGGCTTAAAGAGACTCCTTTCAACTATTATTACAATATTCCACTTGGATTATTGCCCATCTGTTCTGGGATATTGTCTCTTTTCGCATCACGTGGATGGGGTGGTTGGATGAGCGCGGTCGGACGTGGTGTTATTTTTCTTTCCATTGGTCTTATTTGTTGGGGATTAGGAACATGGGTGTATGGCTTCTATAACCTTGTTCTTGACATACCCGTTCCGTATCCTTCATTAGGAGATGTTCTCTATCTTGCAAGCTGGCCTTGTTGGGGGATCGGATTAGTCCACCTGTCGAAAGCGACAGGTGTTCGTTTTAGTTTACGACACCGCCGTGGTCAACTTACATTGTTTCTCGTTCCTCTCTTTGCAACGATTCTTTCTTATTTTCTCCTTGTGGTCGTCGCTCGAGGAGGTGTTCTCACGACATCCAGCGATATTAAACTGTTTTTTGATATCGGATTTCCATTAGGCGATGTTGTCATTCTGACGATTTCTCTGTTGATACTTGGTCTCTCTGCGGAGTATCTCGGACCGCGCTTCAAATGGCCAATTTGTATCATTGTCTTCGGTTTCTTGTTGAACTATGTCTCAGATCTACTATTTTCATACCGAATTACGATTGATCAATATTTTATTGGCGATTGGGTCGATCTTCTGTTCGCGACCAGTATGTTTTTCCAGTCAATCGGAGTGTTGAGTTTAAATCCAAAGAAACTTGGATATGTACCGCGATCTGATTAAACAAATCATTGTGGAGCAAGAAGCGTTTATTGGCCCTCTTGCTTGGCATGTAGCCAAACGCGTCCCTGGACTGTTGATTCATCCAGGAGAAAATAAAATTTTGGCGTGTCCAGAAAACACAGATGTTGTTTTGAATTTAATTGATCAGTTTGAACAGCATTTCGGACCATGTCTCGGACAAGTTGCACGGGAAGCGGCGCGGCGCCTTTCCCTCCGTATTTTCCTCCATGACAACACCAGTGGTTTGATCGAATCGATTCTCCAAAAATCACATCTTCAACTGAAAAAAGAATTCGCGTCCTTTGATGATATTGATGCCTGTATCATTGAAATGAGCGATTCAAGTAATCGCGTTGAACAATGGTTGGCCAAAGCTGTATTAGTACAAAAACCAACTCTTTGCCTTTACCAAAAAAATAACGAACCAAGAGCGCTTCTGATAAACTTACGTAAACCAGGTCTTCCAAAAAATATTATCATTAAAAACTATACCTCTCGTTCAATTCCAACGATTCTTGAGCGGTTTGTAAGCGAACGATCGGTGTTACCTGTTGAACTCGCCACACCATCAATAAAATTCACCCTTCGTCTCACCCCTGATGTTGATCAGTATCTTGAGTGGAACGCAGAAAAGAGTGGTGATAGCAAAGCAAATCTCCTGCGACAATGGCTTCGAGAACGAATCTCGCAAGATGACTCGTATCAAGAGAACCGAACATAGTATGGAGCATGCTTTTCCTCATTTTGAACCCCTTTCCCTGGATCACTGTGGACACATTGAATCCATGACTGCGCGATTCCATCCCTATTCTGATTTCAATTTTACGAGTTTGTTTTCTTGGAATACGAATAATTTGGTTGCACACTCTGTACTCGACGGGAATCTTGTTGTTCGATTTGCGGATTACCTGACGGGAGAGCCGGTGTATTCGTTTCTTGGGGATACAAACACGGACACAACCGCACAAACTCTCCTTCAGTACATGAAAAATGAAGGACTCAAATCGGAAATCAGACTACTCCCTGAGTCGTCACTGGGCAGCATCCATCCGGACAAATTTCAGATTACCGAGGATCCTGACAATCATGATTATATCCTCTCTATCGACCGCCTTTTGCAATTTCATGGAAGCAGATTGAAACCGAACCGAAATCTCGTCACGCGATTTAAAAAATCCTACCAGTCCTCTACCCGTCTTCTTGATCTGACCGATCCTTCAACAAAAAAAATGCTGATCGAATTTTTTTTAGCATGGGCAAAGCGAAAAGACTTACCAGACGAGCAAATAGAAAATGAATTTAACGCGATGTCGCGTGCACTGGAATTTGCCTCTGTCAAAAAGCTTTTAGGAGTCGGAATCTTTGTGGAAAACGAACTTGCTGGATTTACGATCTGCGAACGACTGGCGGGTCCTTATGCGATGCTCCATTTTGAAAAAGCAGATCCTTCGCGATGTGTCGGAATCTATCAATACCTCATACAAGAAACAGCAAAAATTCTTGCCGCAGGTGGATGTCAGCTTTTGAACTATCAACAAGATCTTGGTCTTCCCGGACTCCGAATGTGTAAAAAAGGTTTTCATCCTGCACATTATCTTCGAAAATATCGAATTTCATGGCTCGATAAATAGATTTGTGTTAGAATAGTAAAAGATACCTATGTCAAACAAAGATATCTCAGAGCTGAAACATGATTGGTCTGCAAAAACGGCTGTTTTTCTGTTTTCAGGACTGTTCTTATGGTGGATGATCCTCACCGCAGCAAATGGAACCGACGAAGCAAAAGGACTTTGGGGTGCCGCGTACCAAGTCGTCGCTTTGTGGGGTGGTGTTTGGGGACTATTAATCGCCAAGACATGGGGAGGAATGAAAAGCATTATGGGTCGCGCCATCACGGCGTTTTCGATTGGCCTGCTCCTTCAAGTCTTTGGACAAAGTGTTTTTAGTTTCTATAATCTCGTCGCCAGCGTTGAGATGCCATATCCATCACTTGCAGATGTTGGATTTTTTGGAAGCATCCCGTTTTACGCCTACGGAATCTTTAACCTCGCTCGTGCATCTGGAATAAAAATCTCACTCAAATCCGCATCAAACAAACTGCAAGCAGTCATCATCCCGCTCGTCATTCTCGGACTGTCCTATCTGTATTTCTTAAAGGGATACGAATTCGACTGGTCTGCTCCTATCCGTGTCTTCCTTGATTTCGGATATCCACTCGGACAAGCGTTCTATGTTGCCATGGCGTTGCTTACATATCTGCTCTCAAAAAAAACACTCGGTGGAATCATGAAAAATAAAGTACTATTCATTCTTCTTGCTCTCGCCATTCAATATCTCGCGGATTACAACTTCCTCTACCAAGCATACGCTGGCACTTGGGGAGTCAGCGCATACGGGGATGTCATCTATCTCGTTGCCTACTTCTTGATGGCGCTCGGACTCATTCAACTCAAATCAGACTTTATCAAAACAAAGGACTCGTAGATACGAGTCCTTTTTCTTTTAAGCAACTTCACTTCTACATTTCATCCACAGAATCGATACCAAGCAAGGTGAGGCCGTTTTTGAGGACTTGGGAGACGGATCTGACCATTTGGACGCGGCCGGCGATCTGGTCTTTCGGTGCCGAGAGAACAGGAACTTGGTCGTAGTATTCGGAGAACGTTTTGGACAGCTCGAACAGGTATTGGGCGACTGTGGATAAGTGAAGTGATTGGCCGACTTGGAAGACTGTCTCTGGATATTTTGCAATCTGAATTAGTAACCGGTGCTCTGACGGATGGGGAGTTGGTAGTTGGTAGTTGGTAGTTGGGGGTGGAATCATTTTTCTCTTTAAGACCTTTCGCAAAATACTCTGCATTCTCGCATACGAGTACAGCAGATACGGACCAGTAAAGCCATCAAACGACATTGCTTCTTGCTTATCGAAAACGATTTGTTTATCGAGATCTTGTTTAAGCATGCCGAAACGGATTGCGGAAAATGCGATAGCGCGCGCAGTTTTTGTCACTTTTTTCTCATCCCAATCTTCGTGACGCTTTCTTGTTTCATCCACGACCGCCTCAATCATCTCATCGCGGAACGTTTCGTAACGAACGATGTTTCCTTTTCTTGATGACATGGCGCCATCTTTAAGTGTCACAAACTCGTACGACACATGCTGAAGTTCTTTTTGAAACCCCATGCGCTTGAGCGTCGCAAATAGCTGCTGCATGGCGAGAGATTGACGCGCATCGATGACATAAAGTGAACGCACGGGATGGTGATCTTCTTCTTTGCGAAGGGCAAGGACAATATCTTTTGCGTTGTACAACAAAGTACCGTCTGTTTTTACAAGAAGGTTCACGCCGAGTTTTTCTTCTTCGAGATCAACGATCCATGCTCCTTGACTGGATTTCACGATTCCTTTTTCAACAAGATTCTCAATTTCCCGTTTCGCATCCTTTACTAAATCTGACTCATAATACCAAACATCAATCGTGAGATTCAGATCTTTAAACACCCATTTAATGTAATCGAGAGAAAGCTTTCGTGTCCGCTTCCAAGCAGTCACAGAAGAACCTTTAAGGGCTTCAAGTTGTTGAAAAATAACGGAAATCTCTTTCTTCACCTCCAAGTTATCCACAGTCTCCTGCATCCCGCGAGCATAACAAGATTCGAGAAATGCAATCACTTCCTCTCCTTCAGGAACAACTCCATCATGATATTTTTTCAAAGCCCACAAACAGGTCGCAACGTGTGTCCCAAGATCGTTGATGTATGACGTTGGAATCACATCGTAACCGTTCGCTTTCAACACATCAACAACCATTTGTCCGACAATAAAATTTCTCAAGTGTCCAACATGAATTTCTTTGTTGGTGTTTGGTTGCGCGAATTCAACCATGATGCGTTTTCCCTTCCCAACATCAGAGGTGCCATACCGATCTTTCCCATCAACAATTTCTGTCATGACGACATCTGCAAACACCGCATCGTCCAAATGAAAATTTACATAAGGCCCCATCGCGACGATGGATTTCAACAACCCTTTCGGTCCAATCTTCGCCGCAATCTCGCTTGCGATCTCTGACGGGTTACGCTTGAGACCTTTTGCTAACACAAAACAGCCAAACGAAACATCCCCAAGCTTTGCATCAGGTGGATAAGACAGTTCTTCAACGGACGGCGTATACGTCTTGCCGATCGCCTTTTTCAGCTCCGTGAGAACCTGTTGTTTTGCTTGTTGGATTGCGTGCATAAAGTTGATACGAACCTACGGACAGCTACAGACCTACTGACTTTTAATCATAAAAATCTGTCCATTGACTGCAAAAAGTTTTCTTGCGGCATCTTCGCGTTTTTCCTTCATTTGTGCGACGACTTTTTCTGGAGCTTTTCCAGTAAATTCGGTATTGGACAATTTGGTGTCGATCGAAGCGATGTATGAGATGAGTTCATCACGTTCTTTCGTGAGGCGTGTCCGTTCTGCTTCAAGATCAACAAGTCCGGTGAGTGGGATGTGAATCGTGAGAGATCCGACAACGGTTGAGACGGATCCGTCTGGTTTTTCTCCGACCGTGATGTCTGTAACGCGCGCGAGCTGTTTGATGATTTCGTGTTCGGGAATGTCACGGTCAACGACGATCGAAACTTTTTTTATAGGTTCAATTTTATTTGCCGCACGAAGATTACGGATCGCTCCGATGATTTCTTGGATGAACGAGAATTCTTTTTCAGCTTCTAAATCTGCGCTCCCTGTCACAGTCGGCCAGGACTGGATCAAGAGCATGTTCCCAGAGAAATTTTTCCAGATCTGCTCGGTCACAAACGGCATAAATGGATGCCAGAGTTTCAGAATCGTCTCGAGTACATGAAGCAGAATCTGATCTGTTTGCTCCCTTTTCTGAATCTTCGCAATCTCCAAATACCAGTCGGCAAAATCATTCCAGGTGAAGTCGCGGAGCTCTTCTCCAGCAGAAGACAGTTCATGCGCGGACAGTTTTTTCGTCACACTTGCAACAACCGTATCAAGCCGAGACAAAATCCACCGATCGGCCAGCGTTTCGGGTAACCACCCCTTAGCCCCTCCTTCAAAAGGAGGGGAATACAGAGTAGATCTCCCCTCCTTTTCAAGGATGGGTTGGGGGTGGTTATTAGTTGTTGTCAGCACAAACCGCGAAATATTCCACAATTTATTTGTAAAATTGCGATATCCTGCAACTTTCTCTTCGGACAGTTTCGAGTCGTTCCCAGGAGTCGAGCCAATCACAAGTGACAAACGCGTTGCGTCTGCTCCAAACTTTGCGATCATGTCGAGTGGATCAATCACATTGTCGAGCGACTTTGACATCTTTCTTCCCTGCTCATCTCGCACCAACCCATGCAGATACACCATCTTAAACGGGACTTCCCCGACAAGATACGTCGTCATGAGCACCATGCGAGCGACCCAAAAAAACAGGATGTCGTAGCCGGTTTCAAGGACAGAAGTAGGGTGATAGGTTCGGAGCTGTTGAAGGGTCTGAGAGCCTTGGTCTGGCCAGCCGAGCGTTGAAATCGTCCAGAGTCCAGCAGAAAACCATGTGTCGAATGTATCAGGATCCTGCACCCAGCCTTCACCTTCTGGCGCTTCGATTCCAACATACAGTTCGCTGTCATTGCGAGGAGTCGAAGACGACGTGGCAATCTCTCCGTAAGATTGCCGCGCTTCGCTCGCAATGACAGACGACCTGTACCACGCAGGAATGCGGTGTCCAAACCAAAGCTGACGGCTAATACACCAGTCACGCAAATTATCCACCCAATTGAAATACGTTTTATCAAATCGCTCAGGTACAATCTTGATCGCCCCAGAACGAACCGCATCTTGCATCAATGCTTTCAACGTCACCTGCTTCCCATCCCGATTAAATTCCTTATTCACATCAATAAACCACTGCAACTTTGGCAGAGGTTCCACAGGAGTCTCACAACGGTAACAAACCGAAAGATTGTGCACGTAATTTTCATCAATGCGTTCAACAAGTCCTTTCTTTTCAAGAACAGCGACGATTTCGTCACGACTCGCCCGCGCATTCTTTCCCGCAAACGCTCCTGCTGCAGATGTAAACGTTCCGTCCTCACTGATAATCTGAACGACTTCTAGTCCATGCTCTTTCGCAATTTGAAAATCTTCATGGCTGTGCGCTGGCGTAATCGTCATGGCTCCAGTTCCGAAGGTCATGTCAGATGCTTTGTCTGCAATCACGCGTGCACGGACTGTTCCTTCGATCCATTCAACATCAAATTCTTTCCCAACAATATCTGCATACCGCGCATCATCTGGATGTACAACAATAACTTTATCAAGAAATTTCGTTTCTGGACGCGCGGTCCCTATCGTAATCGGACCATATTTCAGATAATAAAATTTCGCGTTTGTTTCTTTATAATCTACTTCATCATCGGCAAGCGTTGACTGACAGCGTGAGCACCAGTTGATGACGCGATTGCCACGATAAATCAATCCATCATCGTACATGCGTTTGAAAGCTGTACGAACAGCTAAAGAGCGTGGAGCGTCTAGCGTGTAGGCTTCACGAGACCAATCGAGAGAGGCGCCCATTTTTTTTGCTTGATTTACGATGATGTCATGACTTTTTGCGGCGAACTGTTCAACACGCTTTAAAAAAGCCTCACGCCCTAAATCGTGACGAGACTTCCCTTCTTCTTTCATCAACAGCTTTTCTACCTTGGCTTGCGTCGCAATCGCGGCATGATCGGTTCCAGGTATCCACAGGACTCTCTTGCCACACATGCGTTGATAGCGCACCATGATGTCTTCGATCGCAAGCATGACGGCATGTCCCATGTGGAGTGTTCCTGTGACGTTTGGAGGAGGAAGAGTGATCGAGAATGCTAGAGGACGATCGCCTGGCAAATTGTCAGGATTAAAAAACCCGCTTGCCTCCCAAGCGGCATAGATCGCATCCTCGTAGTCCTTCGCCTCGTATGCTTTCGGAATGTCGAGTTTGTCCATATCAGACAAAGAATACGGTAAATACGCGGTTTCAGCAAACGATAACCACCCCCAACCCCTCCTTGAAAAGGAGGGGAGATATACTCTAAACAGGCTCCCCTCCTTTTCAAGGAGGGGCTAAGGGGTGGTTACCGTCGCTTGACTCTGTTTCACTTCTCCAGTAATATCAGCTATTCCCATGCTTGTTGACGATAACTGACACATTTCAAACTAAAGAACACTAAGAGTCGGTCTCGACCGGCACTTAGTGTTCCTGGACAAGCATGGCACTGGGGCAAACACAACAGGTACTTGAAACCATCAAGCGGGCGAATCGTCCGCTTATTTGCGTTCCCCGCGGAGCTGGATCTGATGGATATGCAACTGCCATCGGACTTCAGAAGGTATTATTGAAATTGGAAAAGAAAGCAGACATCGTTGCGGCAGATGGAACGACTCCAAAAAACTTGCACTTCTTGCCAGGACACGAAGGAGTAAAACCGACACTTGAAAATCTTCGACGATTCGTCATCGAAATGGATGCATCCAAAACAAAAGTAGATGAACTCACGTACGAAATGAAGGATGATAAACTCGTCATTCATCTCTCGCCAAAAAAAGGGTTCTGGGATGCGAAGGATATGAACGTTTCCTCCACGGGCTACCGATACGATCTCATTTTGTGCATTGGTTCCCCAGACCTCGAACGTTGCGCGCAACTGTATACCGATCACCCAGACTTTTTCTACCGCACTCCGATCATCAACATCGATCACGCGACAGAAAATGAACATTACGGCCAGCTCAACGTCGTTGATCTCACCGCCGTGTCCTGCGGCGAAGTCTGTCACGACCTTATTGAAGCAATAGAACCTGGGCTCATGGACGAAGATGTAGCAACGGCATTTCTGACAGGAATGATTGCAAAAACAAAATCATTCAAATCCAAAAATGTGACCCCAAAGACGTTGCAGACGGCGAGCAAACTTCTGTCGCGTGGGGCGAAACGCGATCTGATTGTCCACAACCTGTATCGAACACGTTCGGTCCCAACACTCCGACTCTGGGGACGGGCACTCGCAAGGCTAAAGGTCGATTCAGCGAAACAGATGGTCTGGACTCTTTTGTCCCAGCAAGACTTTCTCCACGCAGGTGCAGAAGAACATGATCTTCCTGATGTCATCGACGAGCTCATTGCTTCCTCTCCAGAAGCGAAGATCGTCGCGCTCATCTACGAATCGCCAAACAAAGAGGTTGTTGCTCTCGTACGTGCCGAACGCCCGCTCGACGTCTTGCAACATTTCGCCAGTCTGAAACCTGTCGGAAATTCAGAATCTGCAAAAATCACCTTTACAGGAAAAACAATTGTTCAAGCAGAAAAAGAAATGACCGGCATATAGCCGGTCATTTGTCTTATTCGTTTCCTGAGTCCTCTGAGACGATGCCTTCTTCTCCTTCTGGCACCACATCTCCTTCTTGAACAACTTCTCCTTCATCGACAACGGTTGCCGTTTCCGCTGTGTCTTCCACTGGTCCTGGAATATACGTTGTTGTTTCCCCAGCCTGCAGTCGTGCGAGACGTGTAGAAACCGCTTGATTGTTTGGGTTCAAACCTGCAACAATTTCCACCGCATTAATTGCCTTTTGTTGATCGCCAGCAATTTCGTACAACGAAGCGAGGAACCAAAGGGCGTTTGAGTATTGTGGAGAGATCGCCACGACTCGCTCGAGTTCGATACGAGCGGCGTCGTAGTTTTCAACGCGCAGATACAACATGGCGAGCTGGAAGCCGAGTCCAATATCGTTTGGCGCTGTGTTGCGTACGGCTGCAAGACGCGTCACCGCATCTTGCAAACGACCTTGGCGTTCATACGTTGCAGCAAGATAGTAGTGTGCAGGAGCATAATCTGGTTTCAACTGAATTCCTGTCACAAACGCCTGCTCTGCCGCGGCGAGCTGTTCTGTTTCAGATTTCGCGGCTGTTGCGGCAAGTTCCGCATTTTCTGCAGCTTTGAGCTGTGTTGCACGCTCAGCAACTGCGAGATGAATACGTCCGAGGTTCACAAAGTGTGATGGGTTCCCTGGCTCAAGTAAACTCGCTTGTTGAAATGTCGCTGCTGCAAAATCTTCTGCGTTTGTGACAAAGGTCATCACATCGCGATAAATTGCTCCACGTACAACCCAGTTAGAAACGTTATTTGGTTCGATATCCGTGGCGCGTTTTGCCGCGTTAACCGCAGCGGATACATAGTTAGAAACCATCGTGCGTTGATCTGCTGTTAGCTCGGCTGTGCCTGCCGCAGCAATTTCTTTGCGAGCTTGCACAAGTAATGCAGACGACAAATTACGGTAGTAAATATCGGATAACGAGTTATACGACACAGCAACTCCAAGCTCTGAAATAACATCTTTCATGTCTCCGCCTGCTTGATCGATCGAAACCGCTTTTGCAAATGCAACTTCCGCAGCATAGCGATTTCCCGTCACAAACAGCGTGGCAAGGACTCCAACCGCAACGACCACAAACGCGAATGAGAACCCAAGTCCCATACGAGGTGATCGTGCAAAATCAGTTTCCTTCACACCCTTTACTGCTTGTGCGGCGAGCAAACCTGTGAGACCCCAAAGCAAGAAGGACAGTGTAAGGTTTGACGAATATAATAAGTGTGAAACAAACAACACAGCCCACCCAACAAATGTGACATACATGAGCTTCCATCCTTCTGTTTCACGTTCAGACACAAGGCGTGCGAGTGAAAGTGCGGCAACAGAAAGCATCACGAGTAACCAGAGCACTGTTCCAACAACTCCGAATGTTGCGAGTGAAGTTATGGCGTGAGACTTCGATCGATCGAAGCTCATGTTCCAGAAAATCGTCCCGTTTACATCGTTTGTACGGTACTTTGCGTAGTCGAATGCAAATGTTCCTGGACCAGAACCAAGAAGAAGTTTTGGAACACTTTCAGATAAAACACTCTTTGAAATATCGAAAGATGAACCGTAGGAAGGTGAGACGACAATGGGAAGATTGAGAGCAAGTGGGGTGCGAACAAAGATGAGTAATACGGAGACGAGGAGAATAAATAGCGGGAGAGCGAATCGGCGTGGTTCTGGGAATGAGCCGGACTGTAAAAATCCGAACACGGCGAGGAGCAGAACGCCAACGATATTGATAACCCAAAGGACCCAAAAATCAACAGCAACGGATGCAAGAATCGCACAGACAGTTACAACAATAATAGATGCTTTCATCAACATTCCACATGCTCCAACAGGAATCACATTTTCCTTTCCTTTTGCGGAAACAAGCCAGGCGGCAAGTCCCATAAACATCGCTGCAGATAGGAATGTTGCGAGGCCGTTCACGGTGCCAACGGTGTTAAAACCGTTTCCTGAGGCAAATGCGAATGGGAGATGAAAAAGGTTAAACATCGACAAAAGTCCGAGAGCACCGGAAAGTGCTGCGGATGAAAGCATGGCGCAGAGCAGATGTCGTTGAACCGATGCAGTGTTTGCGACGTTAAACGTCACATAAAACCCAAGCACAAGCATGGCCATCGTCAGAAAACTCGTATACTCCTGACTCGCTTGTCCGATCCATGTTTGATATCCCGCAAGTGAGAAAATAGAGGAGACGAGAATCGAAACAAGAAACAGTGCTGGCAAAAGATTTATCCAACCGGTACGAAACGACAATTTTTTTGTCATCACCATGGAACCGAGCCACGAGACAAGAGCGAGTAATGTCAGAATGACAAGCAACATTTGTTTGTTGATTTCAAGAGCGTTGGTTGTCCAAGGAAGAAAGAAAAGTGGGACAAGAAAAAAGGAAAGATATAATGACCAGCGAGTGATGACAGCAAAAAGTTTCGTTAAGTTCATAGAGGTGAGTGACTTAGTGATAGTCAGTGATTGAGTGATTGAGTTATTTAGCGTTCAGCAGACCCTCAATCTGCCTGTTTATCCCTACTGACAGTCCATTGTATCTATGTGTGAGTGTTTCATACATATTTGAATCGATGTAACCAAGGTCACGACTTGCAAGTAAAAAGTAGTTAACTTCTTGCAGAGATCCGCGTGAGTTCATTAGAAATCTGACAATATCTTTCGGAGTTCCTCGTCCAGATCCTTCCGCTATGTTTGCAGGAATTGAAAGCGATGCGGATCTCAACTGAGAAATTACCCCGAATTTTTCACTACTTGGAAACGTAAGTGTGATTTTATATACCTCCATTGCAAGCGCGTGTCCTTCCTTCCAAGTTCTTAAATCATGAAATGAATAAATCATACTATAACTCTGTCACTCCCTGCCTGCCGGCAGGCAGGAATCACTCGATCACTCGATCACTCTGTCACTCGATCACTTCCTACTCACGTAGTCCTGGATCGCCTGGGCTACTTTTGAGTCGGTTCGCAGATCCTCCGTGAATAAAATGTGATTCTCGTTGATATCCATGTAGTTGTCGGGCCCATGCACTTCCCCTCCAAGCTTCACAAGTTTGAGTTCATTCGCAGGAAGTGTTGTGTCTTGCGGGTTCTGTCGGAAATCGAGGTAGTAGACGTTTGTGAGGCGTATGTATCCAGACTTAGGGGCCCGCTCTTCGATCGCCCCAAAGTACGTTTGACCATTATCGAGAAAAACCGCTTGATACGTCCCAGTCGGAACAGCCACCTGGCCTGTGTCCGTTTCTTCTTGTAGTCCAGTGAGGACATCTGCTCCTGTTGGCTGCATTTTCCACCAGTACCAGCCACCAGCACCACCAACAATGAACAGAACGAACAGAAATATGCCAAGCCATGGCTTTTTCTTAGGTTCTTCACCATTCGTGCCAAAAACTGGACCCCGACGCATTTTTGATTCAATGGCCATAAGATACTTTTTCCCAGCTATCTTAGCACGACTGGCATCAGAGGCAAGATCCGTGCCTGTGGATGGGGAAGGAGAGAGTGGTTAAGGTGATTAAGGGGGTTATGGTGATTATTCTAGGGTTTCGAATCTTTTATGGTAAGAGATGTGATTAACTGCTGGAGTAAGTAACTTGTCTGCGTACACTTTGACTCCAACACGGTAAATTCCTTTTCTGAAAGATACTTAAGTTTACTTGAAAGCTCCAATAAATACGCGGATTCAGCAATCGATCCGCGGCTCATCATTAAAAATCGAATAAAATCCTTCGTAGTTCCTCGTGCTTGCCCTTCAACAATATTTAGCACAATCGAAACAGCAGCCCGACGTAGTTGAGAAGTAACACCAAACCGCTCATCGTATGGGAAGTTCTTTGTATGCAAATATACAGTCTGCACAAATTCGTCAGCGCGTTGCCATACCCTTAGTTCATGGTATCTCTGTTTTTGCATATGTTAACCACCATTTTTTAACCACCTTAATCCACTTACTTTTTAATCACCTCAACCACCTTAATCACCATAATCCCCTTTTTAATCACCTCAACAACAAAAAACAGGGGTGGAAACCCCTGTTTTTTTAGTCTACTCAACTGCAACTTCTGCGACTGGTTCTTCTGCAGCAACCTCTTCGGTTGCAGCTTCTTCGACGACTGCTTCTTCAGCAACGACTTCTTCCGCTGCTACCTCTTCGGTAGCAGCTTCTTCCGTTACAACTTCCTCAGCAGCGACTTCCTCGGCTACAGCTTCCTCTTCACTACTCGCTGAGCTTGCCTGTGGTGAGCTTGACGAAGAGTCTGAGCTTACACTCACCTCCTCGGCGCCAGACCCACCATCGACGACATACAGCTCAATGTTCTGGATAGAACCATCGGAGACAGAGACCTTTCCTCCATCAACACCGAGCGCGATCCAGTTGAATTCTACGTCGTAGCCAAGTGTGCCATCGAGCACGAGATCGAATCCAGTGGAGGACTCTTCCTCAATCCACCAGTATCCAGGAATATCACGTGCAGTGCGCTGAGTGGCTGTTACGATTGGCTGATAGGCATATTCTTCCTCGAACTCGACATGCACCGATGTCTCGCCAGATGTAATGCGAGCACGTCCTGCCATGTCACCAGAACCTACCAGATGTTCCGCAACAACGACCGATCCATTAAACACCGAGTCACCGTCGACAACGAGGGATGTTGCACTTACAGCGCCTGCATCAAGCGAGGAGGATGAAGATCCTTGAATATCGGATGATTCCGACGAGCTTGGCTGGTACCAGGTGTTGATCACTTGGACCATGACCTGTCCATCATCTCCATCGAAGGAGGAAAGGGCCATACCAATCACACGACCAGCTTCCGTTGCCTTCATACCTTTTCCAGCTGAGGAAGATGTTGTAACGAAGTCACCAACCGCGATCGCTCCGTTTTCATCTGTCACATTGACCGGCACACGTCCGACAAGGGCGACTGGCATTGGATTATCGGATTCAGCAATGTTGTAACCGATGACAGTTACATCGTCATTCATATCAGGCCTCACAATACCCGAAAGGTTTCCTTGATATGACGTACTTGTTTTCACGAGTTGAACGATTACATCACCGTCCTCTGTAACTACCTCCTGACTGCCTGGTGCGACAATGTCACCATATTCGACATTACTTGCAACTGGATAGTTTTCGGCGTAGTCAGCTTGACCAGCTGCAGCACAGTCACCGATCCTAGCATCAGTGATGATTCCTTTATCTTGGTTCGTCTCATCCGAACACAGACGTTCTGTTCCGGTTGTAAGAGAAGAAGCGTCGATTTCAATGTTACCAGTACCATCAACGTCGAAGTCTGTATCACTATCCGTTGAAATGATGACATCACCTGTTCCGCCTGCTGTAATTGTGAGTGCTTCGTTGGTAGCAGTCGATATATCTGTAGTCATACCTGAAAGCACAAGGCCTGTATCAGCGTCACCACTAAGAACGTGATTTGCAGCTTCAGAGACGTCTGTAAGAACAAGAATATTATTTCCATCTGCAGCAGCATCATCTTCAAAGGTGATTGAACCGCTGTTGGCTAAGTCAATAAAGGTTGATGTGTCATTGAATCGGATCTGAGAATCCCAAGCGCTTCCTATGCGCAATGCAACCTCATCACCAGAAGCTGCTATACCGGCCATATTTGTAATGTCCAATCCGAACAGGTGATCATCATTCGTCGCATCGTCAGAGTTCTGAGTACCTGTAAGAACAAGTCCGCGGATTGTCTCTGTTACATCACCGTTATCATCCTGACTTGTTACATCGATTGTCATGGCGTCTATAGCATTTGTATCAGTTGTCATAACAACTGACAACCCGTCTGCTGTCGCATCAGCATTCGAGGTGAAACTACCTGTGTCTCCAGCATCGAGTACGACATTGAAGTCTCCACCGGAGAGGTCAAGGTCACCGTTTGAGAGCAAGATGTCGCCAAGAGTCAGGGTGAGGGCATCTGTGCCGTCTCCAGCACCCGCAATCACGGTCGCTCCAGTGGTAACAGTCACATCGAATCCTGCCATGTCAAAGTCACCTGCGGTAATGACGACATCACCATCGGTGAGGCGAACGTCCCCTGCGGTGAGGGTGAGAGCAGCGGTGCCTTCTGCAGCACCAGCAATCACGGTCGCTCCAGTGGTGACGGTCACATCGAATCCTGCCATGTCGAAGTCACCTGCGGTAATGACGACATCACCATCGGTGAGGCGTACGTCACCTGCGGTAAGGGTGAGGGCTGCGGTGCCTTCTGCGGCACCAGTAATGGTTGTTGCACCGGTTGCGTTCACGACATC
>CALRHL010000021.1 GCA_943359455.1 Candidatus Uhrbacteria bacterium RIFOXYB12_FULL_58_10 | reverse complement strand
ATAAGCTTATAGACGAAAAACGTCAGATTCGAGCGAAAGGCGCTTGAGAGAATCGAAGGAATAGCAGAGCTATTTCGAGATTCTCGAAAGTGACTTGTAGCCGAATATGGCGTTTTGCAGGCATAAGATTATTTGGCAACAGGTCTATTTCTTCAAGTTTCATCCTTAAATCGACATTTTCACCTAACATTTCACGAAGCCGAGAAAACGTCCGCATAATTTGAATGTTTACGGCTATCGCACATGGACTCCGGAGAACACTCGAAAGCATGGCAACACCGAGTTCGGTGAAGATGTGTGGTTCCCAACGCTGACCACCCCATAAACTTGAGGTCACAATTTGTGACCTCAAGTTTTGCGCTTCGTGTAGCGTCGATTTGAACATAAAGTCGTTTGGAAAGCGTTCGATATTCCGTCGGACTGCTTGATTGAACACTTTCGTCGGAACACAGTATAACTTAGCAAGGTCACGATCAAGCATAACCTTTTGACCTCGTATTAAATAAATTTTCCCTTCGATCATCGTCGACGAGACATATAGATTGTTGTTTTGCATACTTCATCGGTTAAAAACAAAAGCCCCGCCAATGACGAGCGGGGATTTGTTTCTTAAACTCATTCCACCACACTTCCTTAGAAAAATCAAGAGGCTCTTGTGGATATCACAACAACATTTTCTTCAAATACTGTCCCGTCAGCGATGCTTTTGTCCGAGCTATTTCTTTTGGGGTTCCCTCTGCAACAACGAATCCTCCTTTCGCGCCTCCTTCAGGACCCATATCGATGATCCAGTCAGCCGTTTTGATGACATCAAGGTTGTGCTCGATGATCAGAACGGAGTTGCCCTTGTCGACCAGTAATTGAAGCACACCAAGCAAGCGCTTGATATCTTCAAAATGCAAACCAGTCGTTGGTTCGTCGAGAATGTAGAGTGTCTTTCCTGTTGCCCGACGAGATAATTCTGTCGCAAGTTTCACACGTTGCGCTTCTCCACCAGAGAGTGTCGTCGCGGACTGTCCGAGTCGGATGTAGCCGAGCCCCACTTCGTGCAAGACGTTGAGCTTGTCGAAAATCATCGGTTGATCGGCGAAAAATCGACGCGCTTCTTCGACGGTGAAATTTAATACGTCTGAAATATTTTTGTCCTTGTAGTGCACATCGAGCACTTCCTGAACGTATCGTGTGCCGTGACACTCAGGACAATCGACGTATACATCTGGCATGAACTGCATTTCGATCGTGCGAACACCTTCTCCAGCACAAGGTTCACATCGTCCGCCACCTTTCACATTAAACGAAAATTTACCTGCATCAAAGTTGCGCATCTTAGCTTCTGGTACGTCGGTGAATAAATCGCGAATCGCCGTAAACACTCCCGTGTACGTTGCTGGATTTGATCGCGGCGTCCGTCCAATCGGCGACTGATCAATCGCAACGACCTTATCGATATTTTCGAGACCTTTAATTGTTTTATGCGCGCCTGGATAGAGCTTTGCACGATAAAAATGACGTGACAATGCTTTGCTCAAAATATCGAGGATGAGCGTCGATTTTCCAGATCCAGAAACACCTGTAACACAGACGAGTTTTCCAAGTGGAATTTCAACATCAACATTTTTCAGATTATTTGCGGTCGCACCCAAAATCGACAATTTCTTTCCATTCCCTTTGCGATACGATTTCGGCAACGCGATTTCTTTTTTTCCAGACAGATACGCTCCCGTTAAAGAATCTTTATTCTTCACAATCTGTGCCGCGGTCCCCTCAGCAATAATCTCCCCGCCATACTCGCCCGCTCCTGGACCAACATCAAACACATAATCCGCCGCACGAATCACCGCTTCATCGTGCTCAACAACAATCACAGAATTCCCAACGTCACGCAGACGTTTCATCGTCTCAATCAACCGATCGTTATCACGTGGGTGCAATCCAATTGATGGTTCGTCCAAAATATAAATAACACCAGACAACGACGACCCAAGCTGACTCGCCAAACGCACTCGCTGTGCCTCCCCACCAGACAATGTCATCGCCGCCCGATCAAGCGTCAAATACCCAACCCCAACATCCAACAAATTCGTAAGCCTCGACACGACCTCCTTCGCCACTCGCTCCACTACCATTCCTGCCTCAACAGACAATACTCCAAACTGTTTTGTATTTTCAATTTTCAATTTTTGAATTTTTTTCGGATTTAATGCTTCAGATTTCGCATTTTTTTGTTTTATGTATGGTTTGAAAAAACAAAGCACTTCCTCAATCGGCATATTCACCACATCCGCAATCGTCTTCTCCCCAATCTTAATGGCAAGCACCTCCGGCTTCAATCGCTTCCCTTCGCATCCAGGACACAACATCGTGCGCATGTAACCTTCTAATTCATGACGAACGTATTCTGACTCTGTCTCTTTATACTTCGATTCAAGCTGGGATAAAATTCCCGGAAAAACAACTTCCTGTCCTTCGAAGTTATACGTTTCTATACCTGTTCCGTTCAAAATTTTCTCAAGCTTATCCTTTGGAATTTTTTCAACAGCTGTATGAATAGAAAACTTATGTTTTTTTCCAACGATCTCAAGCAAACGCAAATAGCTCGTCTGATTTCCCGCAATGCGCGTCCATGGCTTCACCGCCCCCTCTGCAAAGGTGAGGCGTTTGTTTGGAATGACAAGATCTGGTTCAAGGACAAGCTTGATGCCAAGACCTGTACAATCGGTACAGGCTCCAAACGGCGAGTTAAAGGAAAACAAACGCGGTTCCGGTTTCGGCAAGTTGATGCCACATCGTCCGCAGCTAAACGATTGTGAAAACAAAACTTCATCTCCATTTTCATCATTGAGTGCGATCAAAAATCCATTTCCATAGTCTAGCGTTTTTTTTGAAAGGTCACGAAGATGTTGAAGGTTCGGAGGTTCTGAGCGCACGTGTCCTGTCACAACTTCAATCGTGTGATTCTTCTTCTTATCCTTTTTCATCGCAATCGCTTCTTCTGTATCAACGAGCAACCCGTCAAAGCGAACGCGAGTAAATCCCGCGTTCAACGCCGCGACGAAAACGGTCTTGTGCTCCCCTGGTTGATTTTGAACAACAGGCGCGAGGAGTAACACAGATGGGACGGAAGTTCCCTTGAGTCCAGCAAAAACGCTCACACGCGAAACAATCTGATCCAATGTCTGCTCACAAACCGGCTCCCCACACGTCGGACAATGCGGAATGCCCGCACGTGCAAACAATACACGCAAAAAATCGTAAATCTCGGTCACGGTCCCGACCGTTGAACGCGGATTGTGCGAAGAGGATTTTTGATCAATCGCAATGGTCGGAGACAATCCTAATATTTCATCGACATCCGGCTTATCCTGAAGCTCCAAAAACTGCCGAGCATAACTCGACAACGACTCCATATACCGCCTTTGGCCTTCTGCATAAATCGTATCAAACGCAAGCGACGATTTTCCCGATCCAGACAATCCCGTAACAACAACCAACTTATTCTTCGGTATATCCACCGAAATATTTTTCAAATTATGCACCCGTGCCCCACGCACCAAAATATATTCTTGTGACATAGTTCGACAAGCTCACTACAAGTAGTGTGATATGAATATCAAGTGCTTGCGATGCTATCACGCAATCTTTGTTGGGTCAAGGAACAGAACGAGCGTGTTTTTATTACTAATTTTTCCTAAGGTGTATAATCATTTGATCTACAACCAACGCTTTCAATATATTTACATGTAAGTGGTACTTCTGGTGGTGTAGTTTGCCTGAATCCGGCATCGCAAGGATCGTCGTTGCAAATATCAATAATGTTTGGGGTTCCATCAGATGACAGATTCTGAAGCGTGGTTGTCTTTAAATAATTCTCTACGGTAACGGAATCGTACTCTTCGCAGGCATTCATGTTTGTACAGTCAATATTCATACTGACACATGAGCCTGCTGTGTATGCCGAATACTCTGCATCCGCTACCCTAAAAATTAACGTGGCGGTGGATCCGCTCCCACTCGCTTCTCTAAAGAACATATATGGATCTTGCGTATATCCGCAAACGTTATACAGCCCGATCTCTGGCCCGTCTCCTATGAGAGTATCCTGTGGATCGAGAGATTGACATACCGAAGCGGATGGAGACACACCATACGTGTTCTCTGGTCCTATTTCTTTGCAGGTGACGCAAGTATTCTTTTTCAACCCATTTGTACATAATTTACCATCTGTACAGTAATTAAAATTACAAGTCGTTCCTGTCGTAACAGCGTTACCTTCTGCATTCAATAATACTTCTGCAGTTGTTCCACATTCAGGAGAACCAGTGTATTTAATAACCGCGGCGCTCGTCCAGCCTGTGCTAGAATTTGTCGCTCGTGCGCCAGGGTATGTACTTTTGTCTGCGGGTTCGGTGAGTGTATTCGTAAAATACGAGGCCGAATCGGTTCTATCTCCACCGAATAAAACAACGCAATCATCTCCCTGAGTAAAATCGATCCCGCGTAACATTGGTAACTTTGGAACTTGAAGTTTTATGAGTTGAGGATTCACAGTAAATAAAATCACGTATGCAAAAATCAACAGAACGAATCCTTCAATGGATTTTTTAATCATGTCTTTTGCTTTTGTTACATCGCCTGATGTCGCACCAATAACATATCGAATTCCTCCGATCATCATTAGTACAATCGTGACAACCAACGCAAATCCAAGCAGAAACCGGTAAACGAGATCAACATACTCTGCAAAATCTATAACGGACTTTGTACCAAGAATATCAATCTGGAGCGTTGTTTTTATCGTTGCAGTTGCATAGCAGTAATGAGAACCCGAGAGACATTCCCCTGGCTGTGTTTCCCCCCATTCTCCATCAATCGTATTTTCTGCATCTCCATCCAAATTTTTTTCACAATTTTCTGGTTTTGTAAAACACCGTAAATTCGACATCGGAAACTGCGAAGGATCTGTTGCTGGTAGATATCCTTCGTACCCTGTTTTCTTTTTGCAAGCTTCTTGACAAGCACTCGCTGTTTTGACTGTAGTATCTTTTTCCGCTCCTGTACCTGCAAGATAGCAAAAGCAATCTACGGTAGCTGCATTTGCAACCGGGGAAATAAAACGACTAAACGTAACGAACACTAAGACAGTGACAATCATGCGGTTGGTTCGCATACAGTAAAAGAAATTTATTGAAATTTTTTTATGATGCTACCCACCAACATGATCGTACTCCACAGGAGTTGGTGGCACATAATCAGTTGTTTTACAACCAGTTCCTTCTATATATTTACATTTCTTTCCTTCCTTTGCTCCCGCCCCACACAAATCTTGGTTACAAATATCAACGACGTTTGGATCTCCTACACTCGGCCAAGTCAAATCTCTTAGCTCATTATCTGTCGTTGCATTTGCTACTTGTAAAGAAGGATCATCATATCCTTCACACGTCGTCACCGTTTGACAATCGATACTCATTGAAGCACAAGTCCCGATATAGGCATCGTACATGACAGATGAAGTATAAAGACCTCCAAAAACTACAGCGGCTGTTCCACCAGACAGTACCCCAGCAATCACGGTCCCTGAAGTTGCCCCAGCAGCTCCTAACCCAGATGAGGCCATGGAAGGATCTTGTGTCCACCCACATGTGTTGTACTTATCATACACAGAGCTATCCCCAACAAAAGTATCATCTCCATCAAGCATACTGCAGTTGGTCGGTGACGGCGTCACATTACAGGTATTGTGTGGAATAATTTGTGAACAGGAAAGACAGCGAGATGCTTCCGGTTGACCATTTGTGAAACAAGAAACGGCACTTTTATCTATGCTACTTGGTGTCCCACAAGTAGAATCGGCACCTTCTATACTACAGTTTGTAAACATGCAGGTAGCACCTTCTGGCGCAGGAGTCCCGTCTGGTTTCGTTTCAAGAATAGCTACAGAACCACACTGTCCTAGCCCGTACGGACCGTTCTCAGCCGACCCTTCTTTCCTCCCCCATCCAGCAGCCTTCAAACCTTCACACGTTTCATCTCCCGTCAACAATGTGACCTGCCGAATCATTGGCATTTTAGGAACTTGTAACTTAATGAGTTGCGGATTGACCGTAAACAAAATGACGTAAGCAAAAAGCAGGAGGACAAAACCTTCTATAGATTTTTTAATCATGTCCTTCGCTTTTGTCACATCGCCTGATGATGCTCCTACAACATATCGAAGACCTCCTATCATCATTATGACAATCGTAACAACGAGTGAAAACCCGAGAAGCCATCGATAAACAAGATCGATATATTCAGCGATATTTAGCACCGATGTCTTTCCGAGAATATCCACGGACAACGTTGTCACGAGCTTGTCTGTTGGATAGCAATATCTCCATTCTTTAAAACATTCTGGAGGTTGAGTTTTACTCATTTCACCGCTTGCGTTTGTACAACTTTCTGAAGTTTTCCAACACTGTAAATTACTACTTGGGTACTGACCAATCTTCGTTGCGTATTGATAGCCTGCATATCCTTTCTTTTTACTACAAACTGCCTCACATGCTTGCGCGTTCGATACTGTTGTATCGAGATCTGCTCCTTTCTCATCAAGAAAACAAAAACAGGCTGCATTTGCTGCACCAGTAGTGACGGCCGAAACAGGGTGAGATACGCCAAGCAACCCAAAGATAAAGACTGAAAACAAAAATACGCTAAAAATTCTTCTCAACATCATACATCATTCTCAATAAACCGCTCGATCAGTTTTAATAGCGTTGCCTCTGGAATCGCACCGGGGATACGAATACCATTCAGGAAAAACGTTGGAGTGCCGCGGACGCCGGCTTCGACACCAGCGTCTAGATCGGTTTGGACTTCGGAAACGTTGCGGTCGCTTGCGAGACAGCGTTTAAATTCGCCTGTGTTCATGTTGAGTTCAGTGGCGTAGCGAATGAGCGATTCTTCGGTTAGATCGTTTTGGTTCGCATATACTTTGTCATGATAAGACCAGAACATATTCTGTTCATCAGCACACTCACCTGCTTCGGCGGCCATTGCCGCGTCTGGATGCAGTTCTATAATTGGAAAATCACGATAGATAAAACGCACATCGTCTGGAAATTTCGCGGAAACTTGGCGGACGACTAAACTGGCATCTTGTGAAAACGGACAGCCGAAATCGGCAAACTCGACAATTGTTATTTTTGCATCTTTTAATCCGAGTGATGGATCGTCAGTTGTGACGACGTCAAATTCACCGTCGGGAATGGGAAGACGCGACACGCGGTTGCTTGCAGAAAACTTTTGAAGAAACGATAGATCATCTTGTGTGAGATCTCCTGATTGAATCTTTGACACAAAGAAATACACACGCCAAGCGAACAAGCAAACAAACATCAGTACAAAAATCGTCACGACGGTCGCAACAATGTTCCGACGTTTATGAATGAGAAAATCGGTATCTGGCATACTGGACGGAATGTAAAATGTAAAAAGTAAAAGGGTTGGAATTCCTTCCTTTTTACATTTTACCTTTTACATTCGTTTCGAAAAGTATACCATGGATGCGGACATTGACGAAAAAGGCTAAATCTGATAGATTCTTGGCAATACTAAGTCGTGAGCTCGCGAACTATGAATACCGACAACATTCTTGCTATTACTCAAATTATTCTTGCTGTATTGCTCACCGCAAGCATTCTCCTTCAAGCTCGCGGCTCAGGCCTTGGTTCTGCATTTGGTGGAGAAGGCAATGTGTACCGCACAAAACGCGGGGTCGAAAAACGTCTATTCCAAGCCACGATCGTCTTTGCGATCCTGTTTTTTGGCGTCAGCCTCACGAACGCTCTGGTCTAGCAACCTGTGCAGAACCCCTTTCACAAACTTCCTTCCTCTAAAGATCTCGCATTCAAACAGATTCTCGCCGCGACGAAAAGAGGGGGATTTCCAAGTTTCCAACAGTGGAAACAGCTTCCTCGTATCCTGTCCGCGGTAGAAAAGAAAATTCTTGGGCTTGCTGCCTTTGCAGCTTTTGCCGCCCTTGCATCCCTCTTCATCTGGTACATCTCCACCCATCGCATCGACATTCCTACACTCGGTGGAGAATACACCGAAGCGCTTATCGGCGAGCCACAATTTATCAATCCACTCTACGCATCAAATTCTGATGTCGATGCAGACCTCACTCGTCTCGTCTATTCAGGTCTCATGCGCTTCGATCCATCGAATGGTCTTGTGAATGATCTTGCTTCTGAAATTCAAATATCAGAAGATGGAAAAACATACACAATCAAATTGCGCGACAATGCGCTGTTTGGAAATGGAGAAACCGTGCGAGCACGCGATATCATCTTTACGATCGATGCCATTCAAAACCCTGCGTATCGTTCTCCTCTTGCGGTGAGCTTTAAGGGTGTGAGCATTTCACAGGTCGACGACATCACGGTTGCATTCACTCTCGAAGAACCATTCGCCCCTTTTCTCTCCACTCTTACCGTTGGAATTCTTCCTGCAAATATTTGGGGGGAAATCGAACCGCGCAATGCACCACTCGCCTCTCGTAATTTGGAACCTGTTGGAAGTGGACCGTACCGATTCTTAGAATTCTCAAAAGATAAATCTGGAAATATTCTGTCGTACACTCTTGAAAGCAATCCATTCTTCTATCAAACTCCTGCTCTTTTAGAAAAACTGACGTTCAAATTCTATCAAAGCGCACAAGAAGCGGTTCGTGCGTTAGAAAATCGCAATGTGGAAGGGGTAAGTTTTGTCTCAGAGAATTTAGTGGAGCAAGTTGAAGGTGTTCATGGAATCACGATCATTCGCCCAACGATTCCACGAGAAGTTGCGCTCTACTTTAACCAAACCGCCTCAGAAACACTTAAAGACAAGGTCCTCCGCACGGCGATCGCGCAAGCGATAAACAAACAGGTATTTGTGGATGAGGTGTTGGGTGGACATGGACATGTTATCGACACACCGATCCTTTCTGGTATGATAGGGGAGCATGGAGCTGTTCTGAAACTTGCCTTTGATGTTGTTGCGGCAAATAATGCGCTCACGACGGCAGGATATACATGGGCAGAAGGCGCAACGACTCGACAGGTGAAATCTGCAACAAAACCTGTAGAAGGAATAACGCCTGCGGAATTAACATTTACCCTCACTACGATTCAGAATCCGGAATTTGTTCAGACGGCAGAACTGATTGCGTCACAACTCGCTCTTATTGGAATCAAATTACAAGTAAACCCTGTTTCGTCGGAAGACTTTTTCGGGACAGTGATTCAACCAAAAAATTACGAGATTCTGCTTACGGGAACCCTCCTTGGAATCGACCCCGATCCCTATCCATTCTGGCACTCTTCACAAAACAAGCCAGGTGGGTTAAACTTGGCGCTCTTTGCAAATCGCAATGCGGATACATTACTTGAGGATGCCCGCAAAACGACGAGTGTTGATGATCGTGCAACAAAATATCGTGAGTTCCAAGATATGATCGCCGCGGAAGTTCCAGCAATTTTTCTCTATCAATCTACTTACACCTACGCCATTTCGGACAAAATCATGAATGTTTCAATCGAACGCATGATCTCTCCCGCGGATCGATTCGCAAAAATCAATGAGTGGTACATCAAAACAAAAAAAGCGTTGAGGTAATATTGGCGGATGTGGCGGAATTGGCATACGCGCAGGTCTCAGAAGCCTGTGGTGGCAACACCTTGAGGGTTCAAGTCCCTCCATCCGCACCAAGTCCAGGTGATTTTTCTGATTTCACGATTACGATTGTGGGAAAAATAAATATCATCTGAATCGTCTTTCATTTAATTTCCGTAATTTCGATTTTTAATTTCTATTTTATATTATGATTGATACAAATAACTCACAACAAAAACGTTCAGCGAGTTCAGCTCCTCGCCCTCCCTTAAGCTCAGCTCGACCAGTGCCATCGAGCTCAGCTCGACCACAAGGACGACCGTTCGACAAATTCCGCGGAAAGGTTTTCCGCCGACCAACCGCACCCACAGGACAGCGACCAGCTCCAACGACAGCGGCCGTTTCCGCACAAGACAAACGTGCTCCTCTTTCAGAAACAGCTCCCGCAACAGACAAGCTGCGTGTCATTGTGCTTGGTGGATGCGAAGAAGTTGGACGCAACTGCACGCTCCTCGAATACAAGAATGATATTATTATCATTGACATGGGTTTGGAATTTCCAAATGAGGAAATGCCAGGAGTCGACTACATCATTCCAAACATGTCCTATCTCAAGGGAAAGGAAAAAAATATTCGCGGAGTCATTATTACGCACGGTCACTACGACCACATCGGCGCAATTCCCCACACCATTCCCTACATTGGCAACCCACCGATTTTTGCCCTTCCAATGTCCGCGGCAATTATCAAGCGTCGTCAACAAGACTTTCAAACGCGTCCTCTCAATGTCAAAGTAACAAAAATTTCTGATGTTTTACAACTCGGACAGTTTAAAGTTTCCTTCTTTCACATCAACCATAACATTCCAGACTCCGCAGGAATTGTTGTAGAAACTCCTGTTGGAACTGTTTGTCATACGGGAGACTGGAAATTTGACTTCCATCCAACGGGAACCGAGCATGCGGACTTTCAAAAGATTGCGGAAATCGGAAAGAAAGGTCTCCTTTGTCTTATGGGAGATTCCACGAACTCCATGATTAGCGGTCATCAAATTTCTGAAAAAGTTATCGGAGAAGAGATTGAACGCATCATCGAGAAAGCACCAGGGCGTATTATTTTCGGAACGTTCGCTTCCCTCCTTTCGCGCGTAAAACAAATTATTGAAATTTCTGAAAAACTCGGAAAGAAAGTTGTCTTGGACGGATTTTCAATGAAAACGAACGTCGAGATTGCAAAAGAACTTGGCTTCATTAAAGTTTCCCCATCCACACTCATCACGATGGAACAGACAGATACGGTTCCGCAAAACAAGCTCGTTGTTGTGTGTACAGGTGCACAAGGAGAAAAAAATGCAGCGCTCAACCGCATCGCTTCCGACGAACATCGCGCAATCAAAATCGATCCAACGGACACGGTCGTATTCTCATCTTCTGTCATTCCTGGAAACGAAAATGCGGTTCAACGTTTGAAAGATATTTTCTACCGCAAGCGCGCAAAGGTCATCCACAAGGATCTCATGGACGTGCATGCTGGTGGACATGCATTCAAAGAAGATATCAAATTGATGCTCGCGTTGTTCAAACCAAAATATTACGTTCCGATTGAAGGAAACCACTTCATGTTGCGTGAGAATGCGAGTGTCGCATACTCCATGGGATGGAAAGAAGAAAATGTGTTCGTTGTTGATAATGGACAGATCATAGAGTTTTGGAAAGACACAGGACGACTGACAAAAGAAAAAATTCCTGCAGAACATGTATTCGTCGACGGACTTGGGGTTGGAGATGTTTCACATGTCGTTTTACGCGATCGCAAAGCATTATCAGAAGACGGCATGGTCGTTGTCGTCGTGCAGTTTGATGCAAAAACAGGAAAAGTTGTCGGCAAACCAGACATCATGAGTCGTGGATTTATTTTCCTCAAAGATCAAAGTGAACTTATCGATGCGACGGCGACCATCGTCAACAAAGCATTGTCCGCCGGTGGTGGCAACGCGATTGATCCAGCAGGACTGCGCGACCGTGTCCGCGACGAAGTAGGAAACTATCTGTTCCAGAAAACCGAACGTCGTCCAATGATTCTGCCAGTTATCATGGAGGTGTAATGCGAATCCTGAAAGCCAAAAAGAGCTCCTCATGACATATCGCGGAGCTCTTTTGTATTTGACAATCTCCAGATCAAGTAGTAATCTACATATAGATTCGATATGTAATCTACATCATATGTCCATCGTAAATTTTTCCATCCCAAACGTCCTTGAGAAGCGTGTGGACGAGACGATTCAAAAAAAAGGTTTTGCAAGTAAGGCAGAATTTTTCCGCTTCGCTGCCGTCCATTTTATTGATCTCCTTGAGAAACCAGTCGTAAATGAAGAGGATCGGTTCCGATTTCTTACAAATGTGCTCAAAAAAGCGGTCTCCAAACAATACCGTGGACGTACCATGCCGTCTGCTCGCGAACAACTCGCTGACCTGTAGACATATGCTTCAACTCGTTGTTCTTCCTTACTGCAAAAGACAACTCAAACCGCTCCTCAAAAAATATCGTGACCTCAAGGACTCCGTGATAGCCGCACTCGATACATTCGATCCAGAACAACATACACACCTCGGACATGGCGTCTACAAAATTCGAGTAACGACACAAGGCCTTCGGCGTGGAAAAAGTGGTGCTTTCCGTATCATACTGCTTCTCGTTGAATATGACCGTCTCCTTGTGCCTATAACTGTCTATTTCAAAGGTGATCGACAAACTCTCACAAAACAAGAGCTCAACGATCACCTACAACACATCTTATTTGAACTAGATCAACAGAATTCTAACTACTTGTCGTGAGCGATGTCGAACTATGAAAAAATCTCTTACAGCAATCCAACCGAGCGGTATTCTGCATCTTGGAAACTTAATCGGGGCGATTGAACCAGCTGTTCAGTTGCAAGAAACGTCACAGTTATCGATGTTTATTGTGGACTACCATGCGATGACCGTGCCGCAAAAACCAGTGGAGCTCAGAAAAAATATCCTATTTGCCGCGGCAGCATATTTGGGATGCGGGATCGATCCTGTAAAAACAACGATGTTTCAGCAGTCGAGAATTTCTGAGCATACAGAGCTTGCTTGGATTTTGAATTGTGTTGCAAAGATAGGCGAGCTCGAGCGCATGACTCAGTACAAGGACAAAAGTCAAAAGTTAAATGTAAAAAGTCAAAGTGAAGGTGTTTCTGTTGGATTGTTTGATTACCCTGTTCTCATGGCAGCGGATATTTTGCTGTATGACACAGAAGTAGTCCCTGTTGGTGAAGACCAGAAACAGCATGTGGAATTGGCACGCGACTTGGCGGAACGATTTAACAAGCAGTTTGGAGAAACATTTGTGATTCCTGAACCAAAAATTCGTGCGGAAGGAGCACGGATTATGGGACTAGACGATGCGACAAAGAAAATGTCAAAATCGGCGACGAGTGCAAAAAGTTACATCTCACTTATGGACGAATCCGATGTGATCCGAAAAAAAATCATGTCTGCCGTAACAGACTCTGGAACAGAGATTCGAACCGATCGAAACCGTCCAGCAATCACGAACTTACTCACCATCTTTTCGATCGTCACACGTCGTTCTGTCGAATCGATCGAACATTCCTACGTCGGAAAAGGTTACGGGGATTTCAAAAAAGATCTCGCGGAAGCGGTCGTCAGTTATCTCGACCCAATCCGTGCAAAAATCCAAACATATCTCGCAGACGAAACAGAACTCAAGCACATTCTCAATGATGGTGCGGAACGAGCAAAAAAACAGGCGCAATTCAAAATGCATCGTATTCGACAGAAACTTGGAATCACCCTTTAACGATTGACAATTCCTTGCCTGTTTGATATATTCTTCTCGTCCATGGAATGTCGGATGACTACGTTTTCCGCAAGGAATGCGAGGAAAGTCCGAACACCCTGTGTGTCGCAAGGCACACGGAAAAAGGAAAGCCGTTAACGACGGCCAGGCATAAGAATCAGGCATCGAGGCGTTGGAGAAATTCGCGCTTTGGCTCCGGACTCAAAACCTAGGGAAAGTACCACAGAGACAATACTATCCCACGTCGCTCCTCACGGAGCTATGGGGGAGAAACGTGAAAAGTGACGCGATGTCCGTAAGGGCTACGCGTTTCGTCTCGCGGTAACGCGATGACGTGGCAAACCCTTTCCGGTGCAAGAACAAATTTGGTAGTTCGCTAGAGCCCCGAAGCAATTCAGGGACCAGAGAGATTGTCATCTCGTCCGATTTAACGTCGGACCAGACAAAATTCGGCTTACAGACATTTCCATGGACAGCAAAAGACCTCGCCAAAAGCGGGGTCTTTTGCTAGGATACGTTCACTATGAAGAGATCAGAACTCGCTTTTACCCTTGCACTCGTTCCACTCGACTATCTCGCCCTGCTCACCGCTGGAATTGCGGCGTTTTATGCGCGTTTTCATCCTTTTTTTACAACCGTCCGTCCCGTCATTTTTGATCTCACTGTGCCAAAATATGCTGGGGTCGTTTTTCCGATCGCCTTTATCTGGATCGTTATCTTTGCCTTTGCTGGACTCTATTCAACACACCCACGCCGAATCGCCTCCGAACTCTCTCGTGTTCTTCTCGCGTGTTCTGCCGCTATGGCCGCCGTGTTCGCGATTCTCTTTTTCTCTCGCGTCTTATTTGAATCACGTTTCATCGCCGTCGCCGCATGGGTATTTGCAATCCTGTTTGTCTCAATTGGAAGAATTATCATCCGACTTTTTCAACGCACCCTTCTCTCTTATGGCATTGGTGAACGACGCATCATCATTGTCGGAGAAAAAAAATCCGCGACCGCTCTTACCGATTTATTTCAACGAGAACATCGTCTGGGATTTCACGTCATCGCGCGTTTTGATACATTTGACGAAACCGCACGCAAACGCATTTTGAAGGAGCAAGAAATGTATGGAGTGGATGAAATCATCCTTGCAGATCCAGACGTAAACCGTGCAGATGCCCTTGAACTTCTTTCCTTTACCGACACGCATCAAATGGGATTTCGCTACACGGCAGATTTGTTTGCCGCTGCGGTTGGTCGCACAGTCTTTCACACGCTCGCAGGAATTCCAATCATTGAAGTACAAAAAACTCCCCTCGATGGTTGGGGGGCGATCTACAAACGTCTGTTTGATATTCTTGCTTCCGCCATTCTCATTATTCTCACATCTCCCATCATGCTCGTAACCGCGATCGCTCTTTTTATTGAGGAGCCGGGACGTGTATTATTTTCCCGCGATCCAGACGGACGAAAAACGCATCGTGTTGGTGAATCTGGACGACCATTTCACTACTTCAAATTTCGCTCGATGATTAAAGACGCACATAAATTCCGATTTGATCCTGCATTCATCAAAAAAAATGGAAACATGCGCGACGGCTCCCCCCTGTTCAAACTCAAAGACGATCCACGAGTCACACGCGTTGGCAAAATCATCCGTAAATTCCACATCGATGAACTTCCAGAATTCTTCCTTGTTTTCGCTGGCCGCATGTCCCTCGTTGGTCCACGACCACATCTCCCCGAAGAGGTCGCTGTCTACAAACCCCACCAGCGAAAAGTTCTCACGATTAAACCAGGAATCACCGGTCCCGCACAAATTTCCGGCCGTGCTGACCTAGACTTCGAAGAAGAAGTCCGTCTCGACACCTACTACATCGAACACTGGAGCCCCTGGCAGGATTTAATCATTCTCCTCAAAACACCACTTGTTGCTTTACGTGGTAAAACATTTTGACATGAAACTCGCCCTTGTACATGATCACTTGAATCAGACAGGTGGAGCGGAGAAGGTACTTGAGGTGTTTCAGGAAATTTGGCCTGAGGCGCCGACGTACACTCTGCTGTTTGATCCTCAGCGTGTGCCGCAATTTGCTGGACGAGACATTCGCCCATCTTTTTTGCAATGCATGCCGTTTGCGCGATCAAAATTTCAATGGTATTTGCCTCTCATGCCAACCGCGACGGAGCATCACGATTTGTCAGAGTACGACATTGTTCTTTCGTCCACAAGCGCGTTTGCAAAAGGGGTGATCACGCAGCCAAAATCCGTACACATTTGTTATTGTCACACTCCAACACGTTATTTGTGGAGTGATACACATTCCTATGTAAAAGAATTGCGCGTGCCAAAATTTATCAAAGCACTGCT
>CALRHL010000020.1 GCA_943359455.1 Candidatus Uhrbacteria bacterium RIFOXYB12_FULL_58_10 | reverse complement strand
CCAGCAATCCAGACGCTCAGTGAGTCAACACCACACGTCGTCACCGATCCATACTCTTGGATCTTTGCATTTGCCACCGCGCTCACCATAATCATCATCTGCTATCAACGCAAATGGTTTGGAAACCTCATTGCAGTAATCCTTGGAGTATTGCTGATCAGTGGCCTTCTCCTATTTGTTGGAAACGTGTTTGCTCTGATTATCGCGATCGGTTTTGTCTGGTTTGAACGTACGCACCGGTCATATCTTTCCAACAACGCTCTTTTATTAACAGCTATTCTATTTGGTACACTCCCAATCGTAGCGCGTCTAGACATAAACACCGTCATCCTCGCTCTTGCGGCACTTAGTCTTTATGATGTCCTAGGAGTATTCGCCTCACGCCTCATTCCAACTCTTGCTTTAGGAGCTGTAACTTCCTATATTCCACTGCTACTTCTCGAACCAAGAGCCAACGTCTCATGGAAGTCCGCACCAACTCTCACAAATACATCAGCCATTATCGGGAGTGGTGATATTTTTCTTCCTGCAATCATGATCGGTGTTGTCACACTCACTACTGGGATCCCATCTGGCCTCATCACATTACTTGGTGCAATCGTCGGATGGATGCTGAACACACTCCTTGCCACCGTCATCAAAACCGGAATCCCCGCCCTCCCTCTTCTCTCCGCAGGAATGATTATCGCCTACCAGCTCTCACGCTGATTTCTTTGCATGGAATTTCTTGTGCACCTCTTTTAGATGTTGATTCGTCACGTGCGTATAAACCTGAGTTGTTAAAATGGAAGCATGCCCAAGCATGGACTGAACAGACCGAATATCTGCGCCGTTCATAAGTAAATCGGTTGCAAACGTGTGACGCAACGTGTGCGGAGTAATACGTTTCGTGATCCCAGCCACCTTCGCATATCGTTCAACAAGACGTTGAATAGAACGTGGACTGAGAGGGCCAGATTCCTCTCGACCACGCTTTGCACGATCGTGGGAGATAAATAGAAATAGCGAAGTATCACGTCTCGTCGTGAGATATACCTTGATTGCCTCTTTTGCTGCATCGGACAAAAATACGACACGCGCTTTGTCTCCTTTTCCTCGCACCGAAAATTCATCTCGTTTCAAATTGATCCCATCTATTTTCAAATAGGCAAGTTCTGAGACACGGAGTCCTGTTGAAAATAACAGTTCCAAAATCGCCTTGTCTCGAAGGGCGATAACTCCTTCGCTTTCACGCGACGGAACCGCAAGAATTCGTGCGAGTTCATCTGTCTCCAGAAACGCCACAATGCGTGAAGGAGCTTTTGTGAGTTCGATCTGTTCTGCGGGAAGCGATTTAATATCATGTCGAGACAGGTATTTTAAAAACGATCGCAAAGCGACGAGATGATAATTCTGCGTCGATTTTTTTATCAACTCTTCTTCGCGTCCTGCAAGCGCTCGATTCAACCAAAGTCGATACCGATGCACAAGTTCACGAGTAATGAGCGACGGTTTTGGTTGCTTTGCCCATTTTGCAAATCGACGTAAATAAAAATCATAGTTCGCGATCGTCCGAGGTGATCGACCGCGATCAACTTCAAGATACTCTAAAAAGTCTGTGATACGTTTTTCTAGTTCTGTTGGCATAGGTTTCAGGTAGCGTGGCTATTATAACCTATGCTACTATATGGCGGCTATGGCATGGTTCTCCCACATCCTCATTGGCACCCTCGTCGCGACGAGTATTTTTGTTGCTGTTCTGTCAGGATGTCAACTAACCGATCAGACGACAGAAAACGGAGGCTTCTGTTCTGAAACTCAAATCACAGAATTTATCCCCTCTTTTGATGCAGATCTAGCAACGATCCCAGATATCCGCCCACTCTTCATCCTTATCCTCGTTATCTGCACAGCCATCTGGATCACAAAAAACTGGACGATCCTCCCACCAAATCCTATTCCCTGTCCCATCAGATCATACAGACCATCAAGGTCAACTCCATTCGTCCGTCCAACTTTTCTCCCCTATTTCGCAGCGATCCGAGATCATTAATTTCCATAATTTATTCACGATCTCCTGAGACGGCCAAATTTCTTTAATTTCAATTCTTGATCCTATGGATATGTTCCACCCTGAACCACAACCATCCCACACCCCAACCCACACTCCTTCTCACCTCTCTTCCCAACCACAAAAAAACCTTTTCGACATGATCCCTTCCAAAACAGCATTCTGGATCGGTTTCGCGACCGCTGTCCTTTCACTTTGTACGGTTGGATTTATTGTCCTTGGTTCATGTTTACTCAACAACAACTGTTCATTTCCAAGTGGGGATAGTAAAGATGACGCCGTCGCAGCTGCACCATCAGCAGCAGCACCAACTGCGGCGCAACAGGCAGCGGCAGCTGCTGCCGCAAAAACGACCGTTGATGTTTCAAAAATCGCTGCCGTAGATAAAGAAGATCACATCCGTGGAGATGAAAAGGCTGTCATCACCATGATTGAATACTCAGATTTCGAATGTCCGTTCTGCGACCGATTTCATCCAACGATCAAAAAAGTTGCGGAAGAATATGATGGAAAAGTACGTTGGATCTATCGTCACTTCCCACTTTCATTCCACGAAGAAGCACAAGGCGCTGCGGAAGCCTCTGAGTGTGCAGCGGAACAGGGTAAATTCTGGGAATACAGCGACAAACTGTTTGAAAACCAAACAGACCTTGGTGCAGATCTCTACAAGAAACTTGCGACCGATCTCGGTCTCAATACCGCACAATTCGACACTTGTCTTTCCTCAGATAAATATCTCGCTCACATTACGACAGACGAATCCGAAGGTGCGGCCGCAGGTGTCACCGGAACCCCAGGCACATTCATTTTCAAAACCGACGCCAAAGGAACCGACCAAGCGATCATCATCAAAGGCGCCCAATCCGCCTCCGCCCTCAAATCTGCAATTGATTCTTTGTTGAAATAATCTTTCTGCCCCAACTACTAACCCCCAACTACCCCCTCCTATGACCTGTCCTTCTTGCGGTACATCCATGACATTCGACCACGAAAAATCTAAATACACCGAAGACGACGTAACCTATCGAGTCTACGTCTACGTCTGTTCAACCGACAACAACTGGATCACACACGAAGAGCCACAGGAATCCAGTGAGGTATAAAAATCACCCGCGTTTAGCGAGTGCGAGAGGCTTGATGCTCAGAGAAGTCCATCTGAACATATTCGATAACGAGTCGACCATCCGCGGTCGGCTCGTTTTGTTTGACGAGCGCTGGCGCGTGTTGGTCGGAAAAGTATGTGCGAATCGCTCCATCAAAACAGGAGAGCACGATGTTTGTCTCACTGTTTGTCACCACATCGACGATGAGATGCGGACAATCGTTTGGAACCGCGAGTACCACGGTTTGTGACGACTTGGTCGGTTCCGCAGACCGTGGTGGTTCAGAACGATCAACTTCTGCTGTCTCACAGCTGAAAAAAAGCAGAATCATGATTCCTCCTTTTCTTCTTCGACCACGAGATCGAGACTCATAGAACCGATGGAATCAATATCGATCGCGAGTCGTCTGAAATCACTTGAGAAGAAACCAACGATCTGAAAGGTGAAAAGTTCGACGGTAAGCGCGCAGGTGAGGTCTGTTCCATCAACCGTCACGCCTTCAACCGTGTTTTCATCATCCTCGATCTTGATTCCATGAATGATGATCGCGCCATCGATCTCGATATCGGCCCACAATTCGCGGTCCTGATCGAAAAAACGCACCTCGAACACTGTGTCCGAGTCAAGGATCGAAACCCCCTCGTCCGGTTCCCCGTCAGCCGGAAATCCCATATACGTCCCCTCGACCATATCGATCGTCTCGCCACCCGCCTCGCATCCAACAAGAAGCAGAAAAAATCCACGCATGAGCCACCCCCCATGTTGTTGTTCTGCCTCCTCCAACTTCATCATATCACAAATCCACCCACCGTTGACGAAAACCTGCGGTTTTGCTATTGTACGGACATAATTCAAACGACGGCGCCTGGGCTTTTGGGGCTTTGATCCCACTGACTCGGACGTGACGTGACATTTTCTTTATGTTAGACCCGAAAAAAAAGCAAAAGATCATTGAAAAGTTTCGCACCCATGCGTCCGATACTGGTTCGCCGCAGGTGCAAATCGCCATTTTATCCGCAGAGGTCGATGATTTAACCGACCACTTGAAGCAACATAAAAAAGATTTTTCTTCACGCCGTGGTCTTATCAAAAAAGTCCACGAACGGCATCGCCTTATGAAGTACCTCGAACGTGAGGACGAAAAGGCCGCCAAAAAGTTGCGAGAAGATCTCGGTTTGTAAAACAAAGGACCCAGGATGTACAGATCGCTTACAAATATACAGATGTACAGATTAATAAGTGATCTGTACATCTGTAAATCTGTACAAATCTGTACATCTCAGGGTCCTTGCATTTTTTAAACACTATGATGAAGCATTTAGAACAGCGTGTCGGCGTTTTTATCGACACACAAAACATGTACTACTCGGCGCGGTATTTATTTGGTCGCCGCGTAAACTTTGGAAACATCGTCGAGGACGCGGTTGCTGGCCGTAAACTTATTCGTGCCATGGCGTATGTCGTGAAAACAAAAGCGGCTGACGAGACACCATTTTTCGAAGCGCTCCAACGGCTTGGAATTGAACTACGTGAGAAAGAACTCATGGAGTTTTTATCCGGTCAAAAAAAAGCCGACTGGGACGTAGGACTCGCCATCGACGTTGTACGTATGCTCGACATGGTTGATGTTGTCGTTCTTGTTACAGGCGACGGCGACTTTGTCCCGCTCGTTGAATTCGCAAAATCGCGCGGCCGAATCGTCGAAATCATCGGATTTCGCGAAACAACAGCAAGTAAGCTCGTTGAATCTGCGGATGACTACACAAATCTTTCCGACAACAAACGTCGTTTCCTTATCGGCCCTGCGCGTCGTCCATCTGGTGCTGGTGCACCAAAAGGAGGCGAAATCCTCGAAGAAAAGCCCGACGAAGACGATTCCGGTGGCTTCTTCATGTCAGCACCACAGGCCGATCAGGAGGAAAACCGCGGTCGTCGCCTCGAATTTTAACTTTCTTATTCTTCCTGCTGGGACATTGAGATGTCGAGAATTTAATCTCGAACTCTTCAGCCTCAGCAGGATAAAACATCATTATGTCTGACAAATCATTATTCACCACAAAATGGGGGGGAAAAGATCTCACCGTCGAAGTCGGAAAATTCGCGAACCCGGCAAATGGCTCCTGTGTCGTTTCCTACGGAGACACAGTCGTTCTTGCAACGGCTTGTATGAGCGAATCAGTTCGCGAAGGGCTCGACTTCTTTCCACTTCAGGTAGAATACGAAGAACGCTTTTACGCCGCTGGACGCATCAAAGGGAGTCGCTTCATGAAAAAAGAAGGTCGTCCAACGGACGAAGCAATTCTTGTCGCGCGCTACATCGACCGCGCTATTCGTCCATTATTCGACAATAAAATGCGAAATGAAATTCAGGTCGTTGTAACCTGTCTCCAATTCGACGGCGAAAACGATCCAGACATCATCGGGCTCGTCGCTGCCGCTTGTGCCCTCCATATCAGCGACATTCCATGGCTCGGACCAATTGCAGACATTCGTATCGGACAGATCAACGGTGAGTGGGTGATCAATCCATCATATGAAGCACGCGCAAAATCTGGACTTGATCTGTCATTTGCTGGAACAAGGGAAAAAGTCATCATGGTTGAAGCGGGATGTTCTGAAGTGACAGAAGGCGTTGTACTTGATGCCTTTGACTTTGGACAAAAACATTTATCTGAACCACTTAAACTCATCGAAGAAGTCCGTGCGGCTGTTGGAAAAGTAAAGCGCGACATGATGAGTCCAAAGACAGAGGATGAAAAGGCGAAAAAGGACAGAAAGGAAGAAGTGGAAAAAATTGCGCGACCGTTCATTCAAGAACAGGTCACGGAATTGTTTTTTGGAACACCAAAAGCCACAAAAGGCGAGCGTGCAAAACAAAAATCTGAGACGAAAAAACGCACAGAGAAATTTCTTCTTGAAAAAGGTGTTGAAGCTTCAGATGTAAAATTTGGCACAGCAATTGTCGAGGAGGTTTTGGAAGAAGAAGTATCAAAACACATTCTTGATGAAGAGAAACGTGTTGATGGTCGTGCGATTACTCAGATTCGCCCACTTGAATCTGAAGTCGGTTTGTTCAAACGTCTACACGGGTCTGGACATTTCAAACGTGGAGAAACACAGGTGCTCTCAACGGTTACTCTTGGTGCTCCAGGAGACATTCAGACGCTCGATTCCATGGAATTTCAAGGGACAAAACAGTACTTCCACCACTACAACTTTCCTCCATTCTCTGTTGGTGAATGTAAGCCAATGCGTGGACCAGGACGACGTGAAATCGGACATGGGGCGCTCGCGGAAAAAGCTCTCATTCCGATGCTTCCTGAAAAAGAAGCGTTTCCATACACCATTCGTGTTGTCTCTGAGGTGTTTTCATCAAATGGGTCTTCTTCTATGGGTGCGACATGCGGTTCAACACTCGCTCTTATGGATGCTGGAGTTCCGATCAAAGCGCCTGTTGCAGGAATCGCCATGGGACTTGCAACAGATGCGAGTGGCCGATGGAAAGTTCTCACAGACCTTCAGGATCTTGAAGATGGTGCTGGCGGAATGGACTTCAAAATCGCAGGATCTCGTGCAGGAATCACCGCGATCCAAATGGATACAAAGACGAACGGTGTCGGACGTGATGTTCTCGCGCAAACTTTGAAACAGGCTCTTACGGCTCGTTTGCAAATCCTTGACGTCATGGAAAAGGCGATCGCACAGCCTCGCAAGGATCTGTCTCCATTCGCTCCGCGCATTATCACGATCCGCATTGATCCAGAACAAATCGGCAGTGTGATCGGTCCAGGAGGAAAGATGATCAATGAAATCATTGCGAGCACAGGGGTAACAGCGATCGATATAGAAGATGATGGTCTTGTCATGATTACGTCTGTTAACGCGGAAGGCGCTCAAAAAGCTCTTGAATGGGTTCGCAATCTTACCCGCAAAGCCGAAGTGGGCGAAATATTCAAGGCAAAAGTAACACGTCTCATGGATTTCGGTGCATTCGTTGAGTTCTTACCAAAACAAGAAGGCCTCGTTCATGTCAGCGAACTTGCACCATGGCGTGTAGAAAAGGTTGGTGATATTGTTAAGGTGGGGGATTCGGTAAACGTAAAGGTTATGGAAATCGATAATCTTGGCCGTATCAACCTGTCGATGAAGCAGGCTCCAGACAATGTGTACCCAGAAAAACCTGCACACTCAACGCAAAATGGCTTTGATTCACGACCATCTGGCGGAAAACCACCGTTTCGCGGCGGTTCACGACCGTAATTGACGCTTGGAGGAGCCTCAACGAATTTTGTGCAAAGGCTCAATATTCCACTGCATCGCTATCAACACACAACCCGCCTTTCACGGCGGGTTGTTTCCGTTTCAGTATTCCTTGGATCTTCAGGAGTGCTTTTGGTCTTTTGTTTAGGGATTTGGTGGTTTCAACGAGATACCACATCTCACACGGCGCCTGTTGGAACGACGATGGTTGTTCATTTTACCCCAAACCAAACGAATTCTGACGCAATCATGGATATTATGAGGAATTTCCCTTTGATAAGCAACCGATCTTTGACGTTTACGGATATGCAACCGTACATTCAGGGTGAATTTTCTCTCTTTATAGCAGAAGATGGAACAAGGTCCGTTGCTATTCGATCAAAAACGGCGCTGTTACCAATGAAAACATTTGATCAACTAGGAATACTTGTAGAAAACGTAGGAAAGCGTGTCTTTCTCCTCTCTGACCGTCCAGTTGCGCGTGATACCTGGAGCCCACCACATAATATTCTGCGATCTTTGCATTTTCCGACCAAACAACGCATCGCTGAACTGTATGAAATTGAATCTGAATGGAGCGGTGTCATGTATGTTGATAGATATGGGCTTACAATAAGATCAAAAAAAAACGAAAATACACAAATACCACTGAAATACGTCCCAAAGAACACGATAGCAGCCTTGGCCACACCTGCGTTGCCAAACATGCAGATCCAATCTCTTCTCTCGTTAACAGATGCAACCATGCTTGGTTCGGTCCTAAACACCGCAGGGTATTTTATTCTGACGAAAACTGAAAATGAAATGGGATTTCTTATTTCTTCTTCTTCAAAAAATTTTGATAAAGAGCAACAACAAAAAATCATACAACAATCTGCGTCATTTAAGCAGCCAATACAGCAATTATTAACGCTTCCTGATGATTCAAAAGCTCAAGAAATTATTATTGACTCTGGATTATCCACGATTGAAGAGACAACGATCTCAGGGATGCTTGTGTCACGTGTTGCAACATCCGGTGGATCCTATCTTTATTCATTAGAGAAAGATGGACAATTCGCCATTACAAATCAGGAGAAACTCCTAGAATACTGGTTAAATCCAACAGATAAGACTAAAACAGACAAATTGCCTGGAAATATTCTCTATTTGACCACAGCACTATTAAATAGTACGTCTGAGCAAACGGTTCGAACAACAGAATTTTTTTCTTTTCTTTCACAGACATTCAAAGCAATTTCCATAAATAATGGGGTATTTTTTTCAACAATCCACCTAACATTCCATCTGTAGCATTGTGGATAACTTGCATATAACCATACCTAAATGTGGATAACTTTTTGCTGATTTAATTAGCCTTGAACACAAAAAAGTTTCAACACTAATATTTTTAGCTTAATATAGCACCATTACATACTTTGACAGTTGATCAAAAAAATGGTATTATATCTGTGTACCCAACATTCGTTCTTTCCAAATACCTTCACAGGGAAGTTTTCCGAAGACCGGCAAGTTGCGCCCCACGCATCTTTCCAAATTGGTTTTCGGGAAATATCCCGCTTCTCTACTGTTCTGATTGAGAAAACAAAAACAAAAGCAAACATCTAAGGTTCGCTTGCATGATTTTCGTCCTTCGCTTGTCGATGGATGAGCGTAAGCAAAACCTAAGAGTGGTAGAGAAGTCACACGTACGGGAACACGGTTTCATGTCGTTCTGGGCATCGAGTTATGCATCTTTCAAAGGAAAGGTTCAAAACCCGATGCCCGCAAGGGCTGACTGTGGCCCCGAAAGGGGCCGCATCTTATATTTACTTAGAGATGTCGGCCTCCTTTTTATTTCCAGACGAAAATCGATAAATATTGTGATCTATTGGTTTGCGGCTGCGCTCCTCGACGCCGTACCTCTGTGTACGGCTTACTTCGGTGCTCGCCGCGCACCAATATCTCATCAATATTTATCAATTTTCTCCACTGTGATTGCTATCTGGAGCAGAAAATGCTAGGATTTATCTATTCTTAGCTTAATTGTATGAATGTTCAAACATTGGAGAAACTGAAAGGATTTTTAATCGCAGAAAAGTCACGACTTGAATCCGAGCTTGGGTCTTTTTCACATCGCAACCCGAAATCTGCGGATGCAAACATGCAGGTCGAATTTAAGGATATTGGCAACGAAGAAGGCGACAATGCCGCTGAAGTTGCACAATTTTCTGACAACCTTTCGCTTGAGGATGAGCTTGAAAAAGCACTTCGTGATGCAGAAGGTGCGCTCAAAATGATCGATGCAGGGACGTATGGTGACTGCAAGTATTGCAAACAACCAATTGATGAACGCCGAATGATCGCGCGACCAACGTCAACATCATGCATTCAGTGCAAAAAAACGCTGACACAAGAAGTGTGAACGAACCACGCCCCGCAATTTTATGGTTTCTGCCACTGATTGCGGGTTTTGTTTTACTTGATGAATTCATCAAGTTTTTTGCATTGCATACCTTCCCAGACGAATCTCAAGTTCCTGTCAGTGGTCTTTTCACACTCGCCATTCATAAGAATTTCGGTATCGCGTTCGATATTCCATTCAAAATGCCATTCATTGTTCTTATTTCCATTCTCATCGGGATCGCTTTACTCGTTGTTGCCTATAAAAATGGATTAAAGCGTCCAGGAATCACTTTATCTGCTCTTATGATCGTCCTTGGAGCAGCAGGAAATCTCTACGACCGTCTTGTTTACGGGTTCACCGTTGACTATCTCATCATCTTCGGAAGATCCGCGATCAATATTTCCGATGTAATCATCGTGACAGGAGTTATTCTCTTGTTGATTACGAGCAGACGAGTGCATCAACCTTCAGAGACAAGCGGACAGTCTACGAAGAATTTGACAAATCACTCTCATTGAGCTATACTATATTTATCAATCTGAAATCCCCGCAATTAATCGCGGGGATTTTTTGTTTTTAATTTAATGCCTTATGCCTTAAGCCTTTTGCCTCCAGGCTTTTTCTCTCTATGCCTCACGTCATCTCTGCAGCGATTCTTGGAATAAACGCTGAACCAATCACCATTGAAACAGATATTTCACAAGGAATGACATGCTTTACGATCGTTGGACTTCCAGACACAGCCGTTAAGGAAGCACGGGAACGCATTCGATCTGCGATTCGCAATTCTGAATTCGAATTTCCTCGACACCGTGTGATTGTAAATTTGGCGCCAGCAGATATTAAAAAACAAGGACCTGTATATGATCTTCCAATCGCCATTTCTCTTATTTGTTCAGGAAAACCAAGTTATACAGATCAATTAGCAAAGACCGTGATTCTTGGAGAAGTTGCTCTCGACGGATCTGTGCGCCCGATCAACGGCATTCTTACAGCGGCGCTCATGGCCGTTCGTTGTGGTTATACTCACATGATTGTTCCAAAGGAAAATGTTGCCGAAGCCGTTGTGGTTCCAAATCTATCTGTGATAGGGGTTGAGACACTATTACGGGCAATCGAACACCTAAATGGTTTATGTCCAATCGAACCTTCTGTGTATCAGGAGGACCAAACGGCAGTAATTAAATTTCCCATCGATTTTCAACACATCAAAGGACAAATGCATGCAAAGCGTGGACTAGAAATTGCTGCGGCTGGGGCGCATAACGTATTACTCAAAGGTCCACCTGGAACTGGGAAAACACTTCTTGCCCGTGCGATTCCATCGATTCTTCCAAAACTCACGACACAAGAATCACTCGAAGTGACGTCGATCGCGAGTGTCGCTGGATTGCTTGAACGCGGACAAGGACTTGTGCGAACGCGGCCGTTTCGTTCTCCTCACCACTCCTGTTCCGCAGTGTCGCTTGTTGGAGGCGGAGCGTGGCCACGACCTGGTGAAGTGAGCTTATCTCACCGCGGAGTGTTATTTCTCGACGAACTTCCAGAATTTTCTCGACACGTTCTTGAGCATTTACGCCAACCACTTGAGGACGGGGAAGTAACCGTCTCTCGCGCTGCTGCCACACTCCGATTCCCATCACGTTTTCTTCTCATCGCCGCCATGAATCCATGTCCTTGCGGTTACGCAACCGATCCAAAACGAACGTGTATTTGCACGACGCGTTCAACAAGCCTGTACAAGAAACGTATTTCTGGTCCACTGCTCGATCGATTCGATCTCGTTATTGACGTTCCAAACCTCGACGTGCAAACACTCATTGGAGATACACTCGCAGAAGAATCCTCATCCGTCCGAGCCCGAGTCGAATCCGCACGCAATCGACAATCTGATCGCTTCACCAATCTCGGGCTATTCACTAACTCCGAAATCCCAACATCCCGCATTCGCGAATGGTGCCAACCAAGCCCAGAGGGTCGCATTGTCCTCGAACACTCACTCAACACACAATCACTCTCGCCTCGAGGTTACAGCCGCGTCCTCAAAGTCGCCAGAACGATCGCGGATATAGAAGGGTCTGATCAGATAGAAGAGAAACATGTTTCCGAAGCGTTATCGTACAGAATAATAGATGCTGTTGGATGACGAATCAGAGTGGTGACGAATAACGAATTATACGAAATTACGAAATACGAAATAATTTTACAATATGCCAAAACTTATCCGACACGATTTACTTTTTCCTGAACTTAGTTACCAAATTATCGGTGCTTGCTTTGATTCATTTAATGAGATTGGACCTGGTCAAAAAGAAAATAGGTACCAAACAATCCTGTCAATGCAGTTACAAAAACGCCAGATTTTGTTCAAAGAACAACACGTTATCTCAATTCAATCCGAACAGCACGAAATCGGGACTCATCGATTAGATTTTCTGATTGACGAGAAAATACCACTTGAAATTAAAATCGGTAATCGATTTCGTGAACGAGATTTTCAGCAACTTGCGAGTTACCTGGCTACATCGAAATTACAGCTTGGAATCCTGGTTCGATTTGGAACAAACGGAGTCATTTTTCGTCGTATCCTTAACCCAAAAAACATTCGTATTTCGTAATTTCGTACAATTCGTAATTCGTCACCCTACCTCTTTTTCTGTGCCACAATGAATAGTTTTGTGAATGGATACTCTGTCTCTACATGCGGGGCGCGACGGGATACTTCAATGATTTTGAAACCAGCTTTTCTGAGATAGGCGGTCATTTCTTTTTCTGTAATCAAATTGATAAACATGTTGATCTTGCGGTTGTAGACGACGGGATAAAAGCCATCTTTTTGCATGCGATGCCTTGGTTCTTGTAGGGCGAGATAAACATATCCCCTCGGTTTCAAAACGCGATTGATTCCAAGAAGAGCGTCTGGTACATCACCTTCTGGAATGTGAATGAGTGAGTACATCGCAAACACTCCATCAAATGTCTTTGATGGAAACAGGAGTTTGCGTAAGTCCATACGACGAACACGTAATCCTGGATGTTCCTTTTTTGCAAGACGCACCATGTCCTTAGAAAAATCGATTGCGCAAACGTCGAGCTGGTGATGCGCAACCATCTCAGCAGACATTTCTCCAGTCCCCGCTCCGATATCGAGCAGTTTTTGGCCTGGAACAAACAACGTTAAAAACTTTTCAATGAACCGATGGTCAAGCGAACCAGATCGCACCTTTTTCAAGTACGATTTCGCGATTTGTTTATACGCATCTTGCACGCTTCGGGATAGGTCGTCTGTTTTCATAGGGTGACGAATAACGAATTGTACGAAATTACGAAATACGAATTATTACTTTCCGAATCTGCGGGAACGGGATTCGAATTCTAAAATAGCTTTATCGAGATGGTCTGTTGTAAACGCGGGCCAATAGACGTCGAGGAACATAAGTTCACTGTAGACAGAAGACCAGGTGAGGAAACCAGACAGACGTTGTTCGCCAGAGGTGCGAATGATGAGGTCTGGATCAGGGAGATGATGCATCCAGATTTTTGATGAGATCAGCTCTTCTGTGACATCATCTGGAGGAACACCTTCTGTGATCAGAACTTTCACGGCATCCACAATTTCCGCCCGTCCTCCGTAGTTGATACAGATATTCAGTTGCCCACGCGTATTACTCGCTGTCTGCGCTTCCGCATCGTCAATCGCACGGATCAACTTCTCGGACAATCCGTCACGTCCTCCAATAATTTTCATTCGAACGTCATGCTTCATGTAAAATTCTAGATCAATCGTAATGGCGCGGTGAAGCAAATCCATCAAATACCCGACTTCTTCCTGAGACCGTTTCCAGTTCTCGATCGAAAACCCAAACACAGTCAACTGTTCGATCCCACGATCAAGACAGGCGATCGCAATTTCTTTGACATTGTCATACCCACGGCGATGGCCTTCAAGCGATGGAAGTCCATGCTCCTTTGCCCATCGACGGTTCCCATCAAGAATGATCGCAAGATGTTTCATAAGGCAGACTATAACAACAATATGTAAAAAGTAAAATGTAAAAAGGGTGGTGTTATTTTTTTGATTTCAACGTGTTGTAGATATGTACAAGGGATCCACTCGCAATCTCTGTCCAAACTTGATAACGTTAATAGACAACTGTCGAGTCCGTTTCTCAACCGTCTCTCTAAATCCCAAAAAATCTTCCACACCTTTTACCTTTTACTTTTTACATTTTGATTTACAGTAATGAGCCTATCAAATCAGCTACTCTTTCGCAAAAAGAGCCATGCAATACCCAATCCGACGATCCAGACGGTCGCGATCAGATCGAGTAACCGCATGCGGGATTGGAACTCATCCCAGTCGCTCCAACCTCCAGCTTTCCATGACCAACGTCGACCAAAAAAAAGACAGGCGAACAAAGCAACGACTCCTGCAACCGGAATGAGTGAAATTAAAAACCAAACGTACAGTCGTGCACCAAATGTCCATCCTTGGGTGAAAAATAATGCGCCAAGCGATGGTCCGCGCAGATAACGCGCGCGAATTTTTTCATCTGGTTCCATGACGAGTGTGAATCCACAGCCACCACACTCAACGTTCCACTCGTCAACTCTTGATTTACAGGAGATACAGGTTGAAGACATATCTACTCTATCTTACCAGAAAAGAAAAAGCAGCGCTTTAGTGGCGCTGCAGACGAACGATGTATGGATTCTCGTCATCTTCAAGATCAGGGATCGCTCCGGCAAACAGGGTGTGACGCATCGCAGGTGGGAGCCGATCAAGAATGCGCTTGTCTACGTTGTCTGAACGATACACGGTGCGAGAATCGTCTTCGACAGGAACACCTTGCATTTTCAGCATTGGACACACGTCTGCTTCTTTTGACCACGATCGCCACACAAGCATCAGCACGGGCTTCAGTTTGAGGCAGATAACGCGATCAATTTTCTTCTCAACACCCTTGTCCTCATTCCATGGATCACGAATGAGATCGTATCCAAATGCGTGACGGAAATGGCGGTACAGATTCCATGACCGACGAAGCTCCAACTCTTGATCTCGTACAAGACCAGCAATCGAGGAATGACTCCAGTCGAAAAAGTTTTCAGAATCGACCGGACCAAGTTTTGTTCCTGGGACGGAGAAATAGACGGTGTACGTTGCTCCGCGTGGAGGAGTGCTCCGCGTTAATTCTGTATGAACATCGTTGATGATGTCCAACAGGTCTGGACGCGACAATCGATCGCGAACATGAGCATGTGTCGGAGTGCAGTACACCTGCCACTGCGCAACACAACGTGTTGGAAAATCACGAATCGCCGCAAGCCGTCCTGTCACGCCGATCACCGCAGGAATATGTCCATACTTCGCGTCGTAGATCTTTGGAATGTTCCGCGGAAGATCGCTTTCCCTTGGAAACTTCACCTCGCGTCGGTGCATATCGTCGCGAACCAACGCCCCAAAGGACGTCACAATTTCAATCGGCTTCTCTGACATAAACCCTCCTAAAAAGAAGTTCAACAGAATAAAGGGATTTCGTCAACCCAGGTCTCTTTACATTCTCCCAAAAATCCCCTAAGCTTATCCCTTCGTTCTTTGGTACAGTAGATCTGTTGCCAAATAGCATTCGTCTGGATTTGGCGCCATACGGCCTGCAAACGATTCAGGATTCGTCGAAATATCCCTCGATATTCCTCCTCATCCTTCATCGTTTTCGGCTCGTCTGTCATCCAAACCAGCCAAACGCTATTTGGCAACAGATCTACTTCCCAGGAGGATTCATGTCAGATCCCGTCTCGTTCGGACCAAACGGCCGATATCAGGTCATTCACAAGCTTGGCGAAGGCGGGATGGCGGTTGTCTACCTTGCTGTGGACAATCGTTTGCTCCGTCCTGTCGCCATCAAAGTCCCGCATCCTGAACTGCTCTGGAGGAGTAAGGAAAAACTCATCCGTCGTTTTGGACAGGAAACGATCACGATGGCACGAGCAACTCATCCTCACACCGTGACCCTTTTTGAGGCGGGTGCGCAAAAACTCGATGAGACCTTGAGGACTCCATACCTCGTCATGGAGTATGTTGGTGGGGTGAGTCTCGAGGACACTCATAAGTTGCACTCGAAGTCGAAGTTCGGTGCGCTTCCACCACGTGTGGCGTGCAAACTGATCCTTGGGGCTCTTGAGGCACTCATCATGTTGCATGGTGGTGGACTTATTCACCGCGACATCAAGCCAGCCAACATCATGGTTGGGTGGGATGGAAAAGTCGTGAAGCTGATGGACTTCGGTATTGCTCGTCTCGTCCAGGAATCCGATTCAGATGAAGGACGAAATACGCAAACAGGAACAATGGGAACGCTGCACTACATGGCTCCTGAGCAAATGCGTTCTGCCAAAGACGCAGATGCGCGTGCAGACATCTACTCGGTTGCAGCAACGTTTCACGGAATCCTTACAGGAAGAGTTCCGACAAACATTCGAGAAGCATTGCACATCTTGGAAAAAGATGACCAAGAGTTCACCTCTCTCCCTGATGGTCTGCGTGAAATCGTGTTTGGTGCCACACGAACCTATCCAAAAGATCGCGTGTACCAAACGGCTGAAGCAATGCTAGAGGCGATTGAGGCGGTGGTGCCAAGTCTTCCTCCAAACGATCGTGCAATTTCCGATTGGCTTGAGTCCAGACGAGATGCATCAGCTGCAGAAGCGGCGCTTCGACGCGCATTCGGTGTGTCTGGATATACGATCGTGCCGGAAATGAAAACTGAAAATGCTCAATCAGGTTTCACACAGTGGTTCGAGTCAGAAGAATCGGCTCAACAGCAAACACCGAGTGAGCCTGCAGTTCCCATTGAACCAGAGCAACCTATTCCTGAAAAACCCAAGTCACGATTTCCGCGAGCCTGGGTGCAAGGAGGAATCATCGCACTTGCCGCACTCGTTCTCATGACTGCTGGGATCACAAAGTTGAACTCGGAAGAACAAGTGCCGACCATTGAGACTGTAAAGGAACCGACTGTACAACCAGTTGTTTCAGAACAAGTTGTGGTGCCGACGGAACTTGTGGTGACTGAACTACCTGTGAACCCTTCTATCAAAGATGGAAAGGTGAAGCGAGTAAAAGAACAACTGATTGCAGAACCTGCGATCGTTCTCGAACCGATCATTGTCATCGAACCCCCAGTTCCAGTACCAGAACCTGAACCAGAAACAGGTACTGTTCGACTCAAGAGTGGTGCGACCTCAATCCAACTCGTTGGATCTGACGGTTCAACCCATCAGACCGGCAAGATTCCGCCTGGTGTCTACCGCATTTCTGCCGTATTCGAAACCAAAGGTGCGGTTGCAAACGCAGGAGACGTTACGGTGATCGCTGGAGTGTCCATCTCGCTCACGTGCAACGAACAATTCGCCAAGTGCATGCCTCGCTAAAGGTATAACTCTCAGCCGAACACTCGGCTGATTTTTTTATTCAAACTCAGTCGATATTTTAATCGAGCTCAGCTCGATGGTATACTGGTGCTGATATGTCTAACACTCTTTCAACCCATCTCGACAAACTCACCCGTACTCTTGTTTATCTCCTCCTATTCCTCCTCCCGCTTTTCTTTCTCCCAATCACTCTCGAACCACTCGAGATCAACAAACAGACGATCCTTGTTGTCCTCACCCTTGCCGCATCTCTTTCTTGGATCGGCTCCATGGTTGCAAAACAACACTTTGATCTACGAGCAGGTTGGCTCAACGTCGTTCCACTTCTTATCCTTAGCACAACAACAGCGTCCGCAATCAGCTCTCCTGCACCTTATCTTTCTTGGATCGGAGGGTCGAGCCAGGAATACATGAGTGTCACGACCATTTTTGCACTTACGATTCTTTTTTTCATCATCGTCAACCGTCTCCATAGTGAAAATGAACACCGCACCATGCATGCGCTCTTGCTTCTGTCCGCAGCAATCGTTGGAACGTACGGACTCATCCAAACTTTCTCCGGCAACATCTTCAACACGATCGGCACACAAAATGCTCTTGGGGTTTATCTCGCATGTATGACTGTTTTTGGATGTGGTCTTCTCGTCACGATCCGACCTGATCATACGCTCCTTCACAAAAACTCGATCGGAAAACTCGAAACGGTCCTCATCTTAATCATCTCTGCCGAAACCATCGCTCTTCTTCTCATTCTCGACTACGGAGTTCTCTGGTCTGTCCTCTTGCTCGGATTACTTCCTCTCCTTGGCTGTGCACTTCTTCGCGCCAAAGACATTCATGACCAACACCGATTTATCCTACCCTTTAGCATCCTTGCGATAAGTCTTCTCTATCTCCTTTGGCTCCCAACACCATTTTCTCTGCGACTTCCAACAGAAGTCACTCCAAGTTTTTCTACATCTGCAACCATTGCACAAGATGTTTTGAATGGACCAAATGCGTTGTTCGGCTCTGGACCTGGAACGTTCACGTTTGATTATGCACAACTCAAACCATCTGATGTAAACGATACTCCTCTTTGGGCGAATCGTTTCGACCGTGGTGCATCCTATATTCACACGATTGCATCCTCACTTGGACTGATGGGATTATTTGCGTTTGGAATTTATCTGCTCGTCTTCTTTGTCCGAGGTGTTGCTCGAGTGATCGGCGCACATGCCTATCGCGACTGGTCTGCTGTACTCGTCGATTTTTCTGCTTGGACCGTTCTTGCGATTTCGCTGTTTCTCTATCCGGCAAACATGACGACGATTTCACTTCTATTTATCCTCTCAGC
>CALRHL010000019.1 GCA_943359455.1 Candidatus Uhrbacteria bacterium RIFOXYB12_FULL_58_10 | reverse complement strand
TGGAAATATCACGCGGATCCGCATATGGGGTATGTGGTGAAAAGTTGGATTGAGCAGATGGTCACTTTTCCCAGCCACTTTAGTGGCGCCTGCGTCACACATGTTCCGCTTCACATGTCCCGTCGGCGCCATCGGGGGTTTGATCAGGCCGAAGAAGTAGCACGTTTTCTTGCTGAATCCGTAGGGGCAAAACACCACACACTTCTTGTTCGAACAGCAGTGACACGTTCACAAGCTCAGACAGATCACTCCGACCGTTTGATTGGCGATCTCGACGACGCATTTGCCGTGACAGCCGATGTTCCCGAATCCGTCATTTTGTGCGATGATGTATACACAAGCGGAGCCACAATGGACGCAGCTGCCAAAGCACTCAAACAAGCCGGTGTCGGAGTCGTCTGGGGTTTCGCAGTTGCAAGAGGCTAGCTTGATCATTTAATCCCAATCACGTATTCTATCGACACCTGGAGAGGTACCCAAGAGGCTGAAGGGGCGGGTTTGCTAAACCTGTAGGCCGGGTATTACCCGGCGCGAGGGTTCGAATCCCTCCCTCTCCGCCACCCCACTCCGTTCCGCTAAAGGCGGAACTCCGTTGGGGGTGTCCCTAACGAAGCTCGAAGAGCGAAGTGGGGCTAAGAGTTCCAGGGAGAGGTCGCATAGCGGCTTAGTGCATCGGTCTTGAAAACCGAAGTACCGCAAGGTACCGAGAGTTCGAATCTCTCCCTCTCCGCCACGTCGTTCGCGAACGACGTGACTCCGCCATCCCACTGCGCCTTTCAGGCTACGTTAGGGATTATTACATAGAATTAATATGGAGGACGAACAAACAGAAGAAATTCAACTTGCAGGCCCTGGTCGTGCAGTGATCGCCTGGGAGATTGATGAGTACCCGCGTCAAATGCGTTCGCGTAATTGGTATGTGATCGCTGGTGTTATTGGTGCAGGGCTCATTATCTACGCAATCGCAACAGCAAACTTTTTGTTCGCGGTCATTATTCTCATGGCGGGTGTCATCACGCTTATTTCCGACTTTAAAGAACCAGATCGCATCACGGTCGCGCTTACAACAACAGGATTCGTCATCGGAGAAACGTACTACGATTTTCGCGCCATTCGTGATTTTTCCATTGCATATGATCCGCCAGATGTTAAACTTTTGTACCTGACCTTCCGCCAATTCTGGCAACCCATGGTCGCGATTCCGCTCGAAGATATCGATCCAAATTCCGTTCGCGGAGAACTTCTCCCGTTCTGTCTCGAGAACTTAGATCGCACCAGCGAAACCTTGACGGAGGTCCTCCGAAGAGTGTATAAGCTATGAACTATCGTCTTGTGAGAAGTCTCATCTGGCATCCGTAGCTCAGTTGGATAGAGCATCAGCTTGCGGAGCTGAGGGTCGCACGTTCGAGTCGTGCCGGATGCACCATAAAATACTTCGAGTCATCGGAGTATTTTTCGTTTGACATCTTTACGACTTTTTGACAAAGTCCTAGATGCAAGGAGGTTTTCATGGTTGAACCCAAAGAGCTTGATGCGATTGAGGCATCGTTGACAGATGCATTGGAGAAGCTCAGGGAAATTCGACAGCGACTTATCTCTGAACAAGTTCCTGTGGTGGTGGAGAAGGTACAACTGAGGATCGTACCTGAGCCGCCGCGGTTGTATGAATTGGAACTCCCGAAACCACGATCAGATGGTGAGAGCATACGTCTTTTTCCTGATTGGCGTGATCCGCTTAGGGAATTGCTCACACGTTTCCTTCGTGATGGCCAGACAGATTCAGGAGAAGTCGATCTGCTTCGAGAGCTTGTGCAGAATGAAAGACGTCTGCAAAAATTTCCTTCAGAAATACAAGTTCTCCTTCTGAGCTTTGCCGTTGCGCGTATCCGTCACCACCAATTGAAAGGGCTTTCCGACTCCATTGCCTCTTCAATTGTCGGGATGGTTGGTGGATACGCAAAACGAACACAGATTGGGTTCGTGTATGGAGCAGGAAGAGGGGATGATGCAAAGTTCGGGTCGTGGGAAAAGGATGCTCAGGAGAAAATGAACGCGCTTTCGCTACGTGCTGGATTGGCAAAACCTCAGCCGTCCGTCGAAAAGCTCCTTGAGCGCATTCGGGAATCCATCCAGAGCACAATGCCTTTTTCAGAAATAGAGCTTCATTTGTTGTCAGCTCTTGATCAAGGTGTTCACTCCGAGGATGTGCGTCTTGTGAAACTCATGGCGCCATTTTTGGGAGAGCTTGGACAACGAGCGCGATATAAAGTTCTCCGAAAAGCCATTCGCGACGCAGATGAAGCACTCAAGGTTGAAGACGTACAGGAGGCGACTGTTTCTGTTCCGTCCGATTGGCTGGGGTTCAAACTGACAAAGGGAAAGCGTGTCATCATGGTTGGGGGTGAACCGCGTGAAGAAAGTCGCGTGAGGATCGAAAAGGCATTTCTGATGGCAGAACTTGACTGGGAAGGAACAGAGTCAAAGTCCATGGGAAGCCAAAAAGTGCGTGACCGCGTTTTGGCAGGAAAGGTGGATTTAATCATCATTCTTCGCTTTAACGGACATAGTGTTGATCAGGTCATTCTTCCTGCCTGTCGATCGACTCACACACCATTTGTCTACATTCCAAATGGCTATGGAATTGATGCGATTCGACAACAAATTGAACGATTGATTCCAAGTTTCTAGCTTACAGCCCGTCGTTTACCCGGCGGGATTTTTATTTTGAATGCAATGACAAGAAATAGAGTTCGGGTATACTTGTCGCATGTCTCTCCACTTATCCACACCTGTTTCTGTCCTGCCAGGAATCGGCGGACTGACAGAAAAAGACCTTCGTAATCTCGGGATAATATCCATCCGAGACTTGTTGTTGCACGTCCCATTTCGGTACGATGATTATTCGGTTTCAAAACCTATCTCACAACTGCGTCATGATGATACGGTGACGGTGACGGGGAAGGTACGGCAGATTGAGACACGGCCGAGTAAGAGTGGGAGAGTGACGCTCACCGAGGCGATTGTGGAAGATGGTTCTGGAGAAATAAAGGTGACATGGTTTAATCAACCGTATTTAGAAAAGACACTGCGTGCTGGTTCGATGGTGTCGTTGGCAGGACGGGTGGATAGCCGAATGGGACGAACACTTGTGAGTCCCGTGTGGGAACCAGCTGGGAAGCGAGTGCATACAGGGAGAATCGTACCGGTGTATTCGCTGTCTGGATCGCTCACCATGCGCAGGTTGCGTAGTGCGATGTTGAGTGCGCTCCCAGCCACAGATGAGTGTCTGGAGTTTTTGCCGAAGGACATTCTTGAAACAGAATCGTTTCCGTCGCGATCAGATGCGCTTCGTTCCGTTCACTTTCCAGAATCACGACAAGAACTGGATGCGGCAATTACAAGATTAAAATTTGAAGAATTATTTTTGCACCAACTCATGTTTGCAGAAGTACGACGTGAACGACTTGTGCGTCCAGCTCATCCTGCACCGATGGACGTCGAGTTTTTGAAATCGTTTGTCGCGACGTTCCCATTCACACTCACAAACGCGCAGAGGAAAGCGGCCTGGGAAATTGTGCAGGACTGTGAGAAGGATAAACCGATGAATCGTTTGCTCGAAGGGGACGTTGGGTCAGGGAAGACGGCAGTCGCCGCAATCGCGATTGCGAATATTCTACACGCCGGTGGGTCTGCGGCTTATCTTGCACCGACAGAGATTTTGGCTGTGCAGCAGCAGAGGTCGTTATCTACGACTCTTGAGATTGCTTCGGTCGCTCCGCTCTCTCGCAATGACAAAGTTTTTATATCTGTCATTGCGAGGAGTCCTCAGACGACGCGGCAATCTCTCGTCGCCCTGCTCACGGCCTCGCAAGCACGGATCGGGAACAGGGACGTTTCCCGCAAGGAACTCCTGTCAGCGGTTCTGGACGGCACGGTCCGTTGCCTGGTCGGCACTCACGCTCTGCTCCAGCAAGGCGTCGAGATCCCGAACCTCACGCTGGTCGTTGTCGACGAACAGCATCGATTTGGCGTGCAACAGCGCAAAGCTTTGCTTGAACGGACTCCAGCTCCGCATCTGCTTTCCATGACCGCAACACCGATCCCGCGATCGCTTGCGCTCACGATCTACGGCGACCTCGATCTGTCTGTTCTCGACGAAATGCCGAAAGGCCGTAAGCCCGTTATGACACGTCTTGTTTTTTTGAAAGATAAGCAACCAATGTGGGAACATGTTATGACAGAAATTCAGGCAGGACGGCAAGTGTTCGTCGTCTGTCCGCTCATCGATCCGTCAGACACGATGGGATCGAAATCGGTGTTTGAAGTCGCGGCAGGATTGAAAAAGTCGTTGCCGGATCATGTCCGCATTGGCCTCTTGCACGGAAAGTTATCGTCAGATGAGAAAGCAGTGGCGATTGAGACGTTTCGTCTCGGTCAGATCGACGTGTTGGTTGCAACGACCGTTGTTGAAGTCGGGGTAGACGTTCCAAACGCGAGCGTGATGATTATTAGTGGCGCGGAACGATTCGGTCTTTCTCAACTCCACCAGCTTCGCGGTCGTGTGGGACGATCTGATCAACAGTCTTATTGTTATCTGATGCCTGACAGTTGGAGTCCGGACGCGAAAGAACGGTTGATGGCGACGACAAGAACAACAAATGGTTTTGAACTTGCAGAGATTGATTTGAAGCTCCGCGGGGCAGGGAATGTGTTCGGCACGGCTCAGTCTGGTTTTCCTGACTTCCGTCTCGCAACTGAAACCGATGTCCCGCTCATGAAAAAAGCCCGCGACTGGTCCGCGCGACTTTTAGAAACCGATCCAAGGTTGGAGTTGCATCCGTTGTTAAGGGAGCAAGTGAAGGTTTCGTTAGATGAGGTGCATATGGAGTAGTTTAACTGACGGGTAACCACCCCTTAGCCCCTCCTTGAAAAGGAGGGGAATACAGAGTTGTTCTCCCCTCCTTTTCAAGGAGGGGTTGGGGGGTGGTTATAGGGCTCTGACTGTCCCGACCGATTTCGGCGTAATAATACTTTCGATCCCCATCCTCTTCGCCTCGCTCACCCGTCTATCCAAACCATTCACAGATCGCACTTCTCCTCCTAATCCAACTTCGCCGACGTAGACGGTTGGCGCCTCATTCGTAGTGTTTTTTGTGGCAGACATAATCGCCGCGCATACCGCCAAGTCCGCGGCTGGTTCTCGTAATTCTAATCCTCCGATCACATTCACATACACATCCGACTCCCCAAGTTTTAATCCCGCATGTTTCGACAAAATCGCGACAAGCATCTGTAACCGATTCTGATCAAACCCAGACGCACGGCGGACGGGTGTTCCGTAGCCGGATTTCTCGACAAGCGCTTGTACTTCAACCAAAAATACACGCGATCCTTCCATTGTCGCGGCGATAACAGATCCAGCAACGTTTCGGCGTTCCTCCAAAAACCGCGCAGATGGATTTTCTACTGCCGACATACCCGTCGCCGTCATTTCAAAAACTCCAACTTCATCCGTTGCTCCAAAACGATTTTTTGTTGCTCGCAAAATGCGATAGGCATGCACAGGGTCTCCTTCAAGCGACACAACAACGTCCACTAGATGCTCCAGTGTTTTTGGTCCCGCAATCGACCCATCCTTCGTTACCTGTCCGATGAGCAATATCGGAATATGTGTCCGCTTCGCAAGTTCAAGCAAAAGGGAAGTGACATACCGTACCATGGCCGGTGTTCCAGATGCTGAATCCAGCTCTGATGAACCAACTGTCTGAACTGAATCCACGATCGCGAGCATAGGCTTCTCTTTTTCGATCGTCGCGACGAGTGTCTCGATCGGATACGCTTCCAGAAAGGAAACAGCATTCGTGTCCAGTCCAAGCCGAGCAAACCGCGAAGCCAACTGTGGTGCCGACTCCTCACCAGAAATATAAAGAACACCACCCCCAACTACTAACCCCAAACTACCAACTACTTTCCTCCCCGCCACCTGCGCCACCAGCGTCGACTTCCCAATCCCCGGCTCCCCAGACAACAAAACCAGCGACCCTCTCACAATTCCACCCCCTAACACCCGATCAATTTCCGCATCCCCAGAAGAAACCCTCTCCGCCAACGCCATCTTTCCAGCCTCATTTAACTTTTCAACCTTCGCAGATTTCGTATTTTGATTTTTTTTCGAATTTGGCACTTCGAATTTCGAATTTTCCTCCCCGACCGTCCCCCACTTCCCACACTCCGAACACCTCCCCGCCCACTTCGGAAACTGCGCATCACAATTTGAACAGGAGAACATAGAAGTTAGTCTTCTTTTAGACATGCAAGCATATTACCACCGTAATACCAAGATATATGGACATGTGGCCCAGTAGTATTACCAGCCTGCTCAATTCCTTGGCACGTACAACTTTGAGTCTTTGTTGGATCAGTGCATTCTGTCCCTGTTTTATTACACCATCCTCCAGCTTTAGCGGCCCAAGTAGCCGGTGGAGTCTCACCAGCACAACAATTTCCACCAAGATGCCCCATCACTTCACCTTGTTTTACGACGCGATCTTGTTTGTAAGTTCCATCAGCACCGATAAAATCTTTTGCATGGCAAATAGCAATACTTGCCCCGCTACCAGTAAGAGTAATTGTATTTCCACACTGGTTATTTGCAGAAGTTCTTTTTTCATATGTAGCTACGCCGTCAAAAGGTGCTTTAAATCCCTCACCCCATGGTGCCGCATAGTCTAAATCATCAATAGTCTTCCAATCTCCATTTCGTCCACGATCATACCAATGATGCTTTCCACAATTTGGCGCTTTTCCTGTCGGAGAAGCGAGACGCATACCGTTTGTCATACTGCATTGACCTTGAGATTTGGCGTTAGCAATGATTGTTTTATATGGTTCAGGCATTTCAGATAGTTTGGAAATTCCAGGACACTTACTCGGCTCTCCTTCCGGACCAGATGCTGAACGGTCTAATTTTATCTGGTCTACTGTTTCTATAGATAGGCTATTGAAAACAGTCAGCTGTGGATTCACGGTATACAACACAACATACACAAACAACAAAAGCACAAACCCCTCTACAGCATTTCGAATTCTCGTCTTTGCTTTTTCAATATCTCCACTCGTAGCTCCAGCCACATACTGCAACCCCCCAATCATCATCATGACAATCGCAATCACGATTGCGAAACCTATCAAAAATTTATATACCCCTGAAATGTATGTCCCAATAAAATTAGACTCCAAATACCCATTATTAACAGCAGGGGTTATAAAATCAACCCCTGGAATTGTAACTTCAAGCTGCGGTTTTGCGTAGGAAACTGTAGGAGTCGTTCCTGAGGAGGATGGAGTAGCTGCGACAGCTGCAGCTTCTGTCGCGAGTGCGTCTGCCTCATCGCACTCCGCACCAACATTGATACCAGCATCACTGTCTGAATCTTGTGCCCAGTCAGGACGGGTTGTGTCTGGATGATGTTCCTCTTCATTACACCATAAACTGCATTCGGTTCTGCTGGATGGGAATGAAACACCGTCTAGATCATAGTAATACTCACAATTCTCATTTTCACCGAAATAACAGGCGCAAATCGCCTCCGCTTGCGCATTTGCAAGCGGAGTGAGGAGTGTGAACAGAAGGATGATCCCAATAGAAATGGTTTTCATATCATCACTCCATGAGCATCGACTGACGGATTAACCCCATCAGGTCTTCGACAGAAATCGCTCCGACAGCTGATTTTTCTCCGATATAAAACGTTGGTGTCGCTAAAATCCCGAGTGCTTTCCCCTCGTCGTAGTCTTTGCGAACAATCGGAAGCGTATCTCGTGAATCGATGCATTTTGAAAACACCTCCGTGTTTAGTTCAAGCTCAAGCGCGATTTTGGAAAGCTCGTCTTCTGATAAAAATGTTTGGCGTTCATACAACGCGTCGTGATACTCCCAGAACTTGCCTTGCCGATCGGCACAGTGAGCCGCAACGGCGGCGAATGTGGCCATGGGATGTGCGCTTTCGTTTGGCATGTCTTTCCAGACAACACGCAGATCGTTGGGGAAGCTCTTGAGTACCACCTCGAGATTCATCGAAAGCTCTTTGCATGCCACACACTGAAAATCTCCAAACTCCACGATCGTCACCTTTGGATTCTCTGCTCCTTTGGACGGATTAACAAAAGAAACCGTTGGCTCGGTGATCGTCGTTATTGTCTCGTCAGTGGTTTTATCACGCATGATCGGCTTAAGGCGTAAGGCAAAAAAGGCCATCACGATGATGCTGACTGTTCCGATAACAAGAAATGTAAGCCAAGGTCTCGGATGCATAGTTATTTTAGTTTCATCATCTGTAACGTCCCATCCAGTCCGTTTATAAAATACAGGATGCTTCCGTCTTCACTCACACTCAAATTCTCCATCGGGATGTCTTCCTCTGGAATAGCGACTAATGTAACTTTTGAACTGGATAGATCAATTTTGTATAGTGTATCAGGATAATCGAGATACAGCGCTCGTCCGAGCCCAGCGTTCGACGGCAAATTTCTTGGGACGGCACAATAGACGGTTTTAGAATCTGAAAATGTGCATTTATCCACCCATGTGTTTAATCCAAGAGAGTGTCGATTTTCGCCCATGGTTGCAGGGGTTGCATCAACAAGCCAGAGTAATGGTTTATTGTCGGAGTAGTCACCAGCAACGGAGTAGAGAAGTGTTTTCCCACCTGGGGACCAGAGAGGAGAAAAGAGTAATCCTTCGACGGTGAGCCCTTTATAATTTTCACTATTTTTTCCAAGCGGAAGAATAAATTTGCGATCGAGTCCACCAGAAATTGGATCTGCCGTGTCTGAAAATGCGACCACTTGATCATTTGGCGACCATGCGACCTGCACTTTGTCTGCATTTTCTCCTAATGCCTGAAACGCGACCGCATTCGACCCATCGTCATTTGTTGTGACAAGCCAGCGATTATTTGGGTCTACACCAATGGACTTCGCAAGAATTTCATCTGATTCTGGTGAAAACTCAAAATCCTCCCAATGCTTTGGAAGCGTGACTTGGCGTTCATCATTGAAGTCGTAGACGATGTTCGTCCCATCGGGAAATTCGAGCACAGCTTTCTCTCCATCTTTGTTCCATTCAACACTTTCAACTTCTGGAAATTTTTCGTCAGAAAGCGCGACCGGATTTCCGTTTTCATCGATCGTATAAAATTTTCCGTCCGTGGGATTATAAAAATTCACTCCCGCACCGTCCGAACTTGCATTTGTCGAAGTAACAGCCGTTTGTGTGAGTGCGGTCGTGACTGTTCGTCCACCACCAGCAACTTCGGCTGCTGGAGGAAGTCCACCACCTGTCGTTGGAGTCGTGATAGGTCGTTCGCCAGCTTCGCCAGAAGTAGGAAGGTTGCCACCATCCTCTGTTGCTGGCAGAACCGTCGGAAGCGGCGCCGCGGTTTTGAAAAATGTGTAATAGAGCCCGTATCCGATGGCGAACACTGAAATAATGAATCCGATCACGACGAGAATTTTTTTGAAACGTTCGTTCATATAGAGGAATCGTTAGGTGCCGATGAAGCTAAAAATACTGAACACGTCTGGGAGCGACATAAGTGCATCGATTGGGTGAAGTGTTGAATACACGATAACCGCAACGAAACCGTAGACAACGACGTTTAAGAGAAAAATGATGATGATAAATCCAAAAGCTCCTACTTGAAGAAAACTTTTTGGGAGAATACTCAACTCCATGTTTGATCCAGGAGGAGTAATCGTATTCGCATCGAGACGAATTCCAACTGTTGCGAGCAAACCCGCAAACCCTGGCGCATCAGGAGTATCATTTCCTTGCATAGAGTACATCAGTTCTAGACCAAGTAATCCTATAAAGATTGTGTCATAAAACGGAAGGGTAAGCGGGAGAGTCAGACCCCAACAGAAAATATCAATGTCTAGAAGATACTGCAGCCCTTGAAGCAGATAATGATTTCCCTTCATCTGCTTTTTGAGCTGTTCTTGTGGATCCATTGCGCCCTCTGCACCACCCGCACCTCCAGCACCCCCAGCCATGGCAGCATTCGACTGTTGATTTGCTGCGCCTGCCTGATCTCGAGAAAGCTGTTCGGACGGTGACCCTCCCCCCGCCGGCTTCGGAGGTGTATTCGGCAACGTAGGAAACCCGCCCTCTGGCATGCCGCCAGCTGTCATCCCAGCACCTTTTGCCTTTTCTGCTTGGTTCCGTTTTAGAGTCCCGGCACGATTTTTTTCCTCATCTTGCCACGCAAACATTCTTTCATTTTCCGCCTGTCTCCTAGCGTGATAGGCTTCGTCAATTGCTTTTTTTACCGGGTCATCGTTACCATTTTCTAACATTTTCTCATTAGGTTGTGCTCCGCCGTCTGCCATACATAGGACATTTTACCTCAAGTTGGGCATTTGTAACACAGATAGCGATTTTTTCTGGTTTTTCCGTCACCAAAATATTCGCGATCTTATCTTCTACATGCGTTTGAATATGACGGCGAATATCTCGCGCGCCGAATTTGGTATTGACGGCGGTGGCAATGTGTTCTGGAACAGACGCGTGCGTTTGAATGCGAATTCCGCGTTCGGCCAAGCGTTCGGCGAGTTCTGTGAGTTGTTTTTCTGCGATCTTTGCGAGCGCTTCACGGGTGAGTGGTTGAAAAATACTCGTGAGATCAACACGATTGAGCAGTTCTGGACGGAAACGTGATTCAAGTTCTTTACGTAGGTCTCCTGAAAGTGTGAGTCGACGTTCGTCGTCGTTGCTCATAAAACCAATACCACCCGATTCAAATCGTTCGAGTCCGACATTTGAGGTGAGGACAACGATCGTGTTTCGGAAAGAAATTTTTCGTCCAGTCGCGTCTGTCAGCTCGCCCTCTTCCAACACTTGCAACAATAAATTTTGCACATCGCGATGCGCTTTTTCGAGTTCATCAAACAATACAACACTGTACGGTTTTGCTTTGACGCGATCAGAGAGCGTTGCTCCCTCGCGATAGCCGACGTATCCAGCTGGTGCACCGATGAGTTTTGACGACGTAAATCCTTCGGCATATTCACTCATGTCCAGACGAATGATCGATTTTTCATCATGAAAGAAAACACGCGCGATTGTTTTTGCAAGCTCTGTTTTTCCGACCCCAGAAGGACCGAGGAAAAGCATGGAAGAAAGCGGACGGTTTGGGAGAGATAATCCCGTTTTTGCCCGACGTAAAGCGGATGCAACCGACGTAATTGCGTCGTCTTGTCCGATGACACGCTGTGCAAGAGATTGATGAAGCATCGAAAGATCACGTTCACCTTCTAAGAGCAAATCTTCGAGGGGGATACGAAGCGTGCGCGAAATAACCCGTGCAATATCGCGATCGGAAATAATCGTTTGCGCTTCGACCGTTGGTTCGTCTTGCATATGCGAAAGAGCATCGCGCAAGTTTTTTTCCTCCTCTTTCAATTCAAGAGCACGTTCAAACTGCTCGGTGACAACCGCTTCGCGCTTTTCAGTTTGAACTTCTGCCAACCGACGTGTGAGCAATCGACGTTGTTCCGCTGGTTCAGATTCTTTTCGGTGCACCCGCGCCGAAGCGGACGCTTCGTCGATAAGGTCGATCGCTTTGTCTGGCAATCGCTTGTCGGTGAAGTAACGGACAGATAATTTGACGGCCGCTTCGATCGCACCAGGGGACAATCGTACACGGTGATACGTTTCGAACTGACTCGCAACTCCACGCAAAATTTCCATCGCACGTTCGGCCGTTGGTTCGTCGACGTGAATCGTTTGGAAGCGTCGTTCAAGGGCAGAGTCTGTTTCGATATGTTTTTTAAACTCTGCTGTTGTTGTTGCTCCTATCAGACGAATTTCTCCTCGAGCAAGGGCGGGTTTCAACATATTTGCGGCATCCATAGAACCGCCCGCTGAACCGGCACCAACAATTTGATGCACCTCATCAATAAATAACATGACATTTCCGCATTTCTTGACCTCTTCGACGATCTGTTTTAAACGTGCTTCAAATTCTCCACGATAAATGGTTCCTGCAACGACCATTCCGAGGTCGATCGCGATGAGTCGTTTGTCTGTGAGTGTGGAAGGAACACGTCCTTCCAGAATGCGTTTTGCAAGACCTTCAACGATCGCTGTTTTTCCTACCCCTGGCTCACCGACGAGCAGGGGATTATTTTTGGTGCGTCGTGCAAGAATTTCAACAACTCGTTCGATTTCATCTTCTCGCCCAATCACCGGATCGATGTTTGCTTGCACGGTTTTACTCGTGAGATCGCGTCCGAAAAAATCGAGAGCGGGAGTTTTGAGTTCTCCAGGTGTCGTGGGAGTGGTTTTGGTTTGTGCATCGGTTGAAGGCGCGATGACTCTCTCTGAAGGAAGTCCGATGCTTTCCGCAAGTTCTGGAAATTTTGTTGCGGATTTGAGAACGATCGCGAGTTGACTACGCAATAATTCGACGTCAATATTTTCTCGTTTAAAAAAAGATTCGATTTCTGGAAGAGAAATTTGGAGAAGACCTGAGAGCAAATGTTCTGTCCCAACGTATCGATGCTCATAAACGTTTGCCGTAAGAACCGCCTTTTCTACCGCACGTTTTGCGGAGTCGGACAAAAAGGGTGATGAGGAAGAAACAACATTCACACTCGAAAAGCGAACAGATCGAACAAGATCCCCAAGCTTTTCGTCTTTTACATCTGCCTGATGCAAAAGCTCTGATCCGACACATCCTTTTTCGGTCGCAAGCGCCCAAAGCAAATGCTCTGGCTCCACAAGCGATTTTCCATTTTCCACCACACACACAAGCGCCCGAGTGAGGACATTTTTGAGATGTGAGGAGAATTTGTCGATGATGTCTTGGCTCATACTCCGATCGTCCTTAGTCTTTTAATTCTCTCTTCAATCGGTGGATGGGTTGAGAACCAGTGTTCGAATTTTTTGGTTACATGTGGATCGAATGGATTGGCGAGGAACAGATGAGCGGTGGCGTGGTTGGCTTTTTTTAGTGGCTGATCGTATGAGGCGATTTTTTCGAGCGCAGAGGCGAGTCCTTCGGGGTGACGCGTAAGAAGTGCACCGGATGCATCGGCGAGATATTCGCGCTGACGAGAAACGGCGAGTTTGATGAGTTGTGCAAAGATTGGGGAGAGAATGGCGAGTACGATACCGATAATCATGAGGATCGCACCTGCTTGTCCATTGTTGTTATCGCGTCCACGGAAAATCATTCCGCGTAACATCCAGTCGGACAGCAACATAACGATTCCCGCAAGAACGATGACGATCGTCATGACTCGGATATCATAGTTTTGGATGTGAGAAAGCTCATGAGCAAGCACTCCTTCAAGTTCGAGTTTTGTCATGCGTTCAACAAGTCCCGTCGTGACCGCGACCGATGCATGTTCAGGGTCGCGTCCAGTGGCGAATGCATTTGGAGAAGGATCATTGATCACATACACCTTCGGCATTGGCATTCCGTTTGCAATCGTGAGATTCTCGATGATGTTCCAGAGCTCCGGCGCATCCTGTTTCTTGATTTGCTTTGCTCCCGAAGAGGAAAGCGCTACTTTGTCACCCGCGTAGTATCCAAACAGATTCATGACCGTTGCAAATATCGTTGCAATGATGATTCCTCCATACGCATCGCCTGTTTGCATTCCAAATACATACCCAAGCGCAACAATCACGACGGTGAAGATCATGATAAGAAGAATAGTCTTTCGTTTGTTGGCAGTGATGGCGGAGTACATGGCTCTATATTTTAAAACTGCACCTTCACCGGTTCATTCACAATTTCTGGTGCATCAAAGAATTCGCGCTTGGTAAACGCAAACGATCCTGCAATGACATTGACTGGGAACGATTGCAAAGAAGTGTTGTAGTCACGCACATTTGCGTTGTAGAAACGACGGGAAGCAGAAATTTTGTCTTCCGCATCGGATAGCTCTGTCTGCAAATGCATGAAATTGCCAGTGGACTGTAAAGCAGGGTATGCTTCGGCTACGGCGAATAAGGATTTGAGTGTTTGGGACAACATGTTTTCTGCCTGTGCATGTTCTGCCGCAGATTGGGCACCCATCGCCGCAGATCGTGCTTCCGTCACTTTCGTGAAGACAGAATCTTCGTGCTTCGCATATGCTTTGACGGTTTCAACGATATTTGGAATGAGGTCATAGCGACGTTTCATCTGAACTTCAATATCGCTCCATGCCTCATCGACACGATTGCGTGATTGAATAAGACCGTTATAGGTAGCGACGAGCCAGCCTCCAAGGACGACGACGACTCCAAGGATAATCCAAAGTGTTATGTCCATAAGATGACGAAATCAATCAAGTTTTATACAATAAACATACTTGATTCTACTCTCAGCGTCAATAAAATTATGAATTTTTCTCCTGTTGTTTTTCGTGCAAATGATATTCGTGGTTTACTCGAAGAAATTACTCCCGAACTTGCGCGACAAGCAGGGAAGGCTCTTGTTGTAAAAACAGGCGCGAAAACAGTTACGGTTGGTCGTGATATGCGTTCGACAAGCCCGGAATTGTTGGAGGCGGCAGTTGACGGCATCTGTTCCATGGGCGCGAATGTCGTTGATATCGGAATGTGCACGACATCGATGTATAACTATGCGATTGCTGCTCGTGCAGATATCGAAGCCGGCTTAATGGTGACCGCGTCTCACAATCCACCCGAGTACAACGGAATAAAAATGGCGATGCACAATGGGTATCCGTTATCCGGCGTCGACATGAAAGACTTGATTTGCGAACAGACGTTTCCGTTCGCACCGACTCCTGGAACCCGAACTTCACTCGATATTCTTCCAGCCTATCTAGAAAAATGTCTGATAGGAATCACAGACGGTGCATTTCAGGGAGTCAACGTCGTCGTCGACTATGGAAATGGTATGGGAGCGATCAGCGTTAGTCCGTTGCTCAAACGACTCGGTGTCACGTTTATCGAATTATATAAAGAACCAGACGCACGGTTTCCGAACCACGAAGCAAATCCAGCAAAAGATGAAACACTTGCGGTCTTAAAAGAAACGATCTTGCGAGAAAAAGCAGACTTCGGAATTGCGCTTGATGGCGATGCGGATCGCGTTGCGTTTGTTGATAACGAGGGAGTGACCGTCCGAGGTGACCAAACGCTTGCATTGCTTGCACAAGAAATTCTTGCAAAAACTCCAGGCCGTTCTGTTATCGTTGCGCCAAACATGGGATGGGCAACAACGGATGCGATTCTCAATGCCGGTGGTATCTGCGTCGAAGATCGCGTCGGTCGCACGCTTGTCATTAAAGCAATGCATGCAAACAAAGCAGTGCTCGGTGGGGAAGTCTCAAGTCATTTCTTTTTTGAAGAGACCGACTATCTCGAATCTGTCGACTACGCGATCGTTCGCGTCCTTTCCCTCTGGCGAGAGGCAGGAAAAACATTTGCAGATCTCGTCCGTCCACTCCGCCGTTACGTTAATAGTGGGGAAGTGAATCGTGAAGTTCATGATAAACTTGCGGTGATGGCTGCCATCGATGCTCATTATGCACCATTAGCAACGATCGTGAATCGTCTCGACGGCATTCGTTGTGAGTTCGGTCGTGATTGGTGGTTCATTGTCCGCCCGTCAAACGGAGAACCACTTTTGCGTCTCACCGTCGAAGCCATGAGTGAAAGTTTAATGAAAGAAAAACGCGATGAACTTGTTGCGTTTATGATGAAATGATATGAAAACAGACCAAGAATCAATCGATCGTTTTCTGAGTCGCTCGGTGGAACATGTTTTTCCAAATCGAGAATTCGTTGAAGCTCGCCTGAAAGAAGGAAAGGCGTTATCTCTCTATGTTGGAGTTGATCCAACAGGTCCCAGTCTTCATATCGGACATGCGATTTGGTTGCGTAAGTTGGGGGAATGGCAGAAGTTGGGACATAAGGTCATTATGCTTATTGGTGATTTCACAGCAATGATTGGGGATCCAACGGACAAAAGTGCTGTACGCAAACAACTTACGCGAGAGGAAGTGCTTGCAAATTGCACCAAATACAAAGAACAAGCATCGCGATTTTTGCGGTTCGATGGGGAGAACCCAGCTGAGTTAAAATTCAACAGTACCTGGCTCGCACCAATGGCGCTCGATCAGGCAATAGGACTCACATCATACTTTACCGTGAACCAATTACTTGAGCGCGATATGTTTCAGCGACGCATGGAGGAAGCAAAACCGATTTACTTGCATGAGTTTTTGTACCCGGTGATGCAAGGATACGATTGTGTTGCGATGGATGTTGATGGGGAGATGGGTGGAAATGATCAGACGTTCAACATGCTTGCAGGGCGTGACTTGATGAAGTCCATGCGTAAGAAAGAGAAGTTTGTTGTGGCATTAAAACTCCTCGTTGATCCAACAGGAATGAAAATGGGAAAGAGCGAAGGGAACATGATTACATTTGAGGATTCTGCTGATGACATGTTCGGCAAAGTCATGAGCTGGACCGATGGGATGATCGTCGGTGGTTTTGAGTTGTGTACCGATGTGTCGATGGAAGAAGTTGCAAAGATTTCGAAATCTCTCATACGGGACGAAGTCAATCCGCGTGATGTAAAAGCACGTCTTGCTTTTGAGATTGTGAAAGCATTTCATGATGAGAATTTAGCAAACAATGCTCGTGACAGCTTCGACAGCTTATTTCGCGACAAGAAAGGTCCGGATGAAGACCAGATCGTGGCAGTCACGGTCGAGTCTTCACCCGCGCGTCTCGTCGATGTTCTCGTCGTCGCAGGATTTGCAAAAACAAACAGTGAAGCGAAACGTCTCATCGATCAAGGTGGGGTGAAAGTCGATGGGACACCCGTGACAGACATCAACGCCACCGTCGCGACTGGCTCCCTCATTCAAAAAGGCCCTCGTCATTTCGCGCGGGTCGTACAGAAATAATATGGATTGTATTTTTTGCAAAATCGTGGCGGGAGAAATCCCGTGTTACAAAGTTTGGGAGGATGAAAGTCATCTCGCCTTTCTTACGATCGGTCCGATTCAGGAGGGACATACGCTTGTGATTCCAAAAATACACGTGCCATATTTGTTTGAAATGAACAGCGATGCATATTCTGCACTTTTCGAAGCCGCGAAGCCGGTTGCGGAAAAATTAAAACAGGTCATGAACGTCCCACGTGTCGCCATGGCTGTAGAAGGTTTTTCTGTTGATCACGTGCATCTTCATCTTGTTCCGGTGACAGCCGCTGGACAACTTGATCCTTGTCTTGAAAAGAAAGAAGCAGATCACACCGCGCTTGCAGCGACACTTGCCAAAATCCTTAAAAGGTGATTTACTAGAAACAGTATGAACAATTTCTGGCATCCAATTACAGGAAAACTTGTTATCTGCGATTCGCAGATGCTTTTTCTGTTCCCGTGTGCTGGAGAGTTGATGTTGCGTGCATAAACGTAATATAAACGTTCCAACGACCCGGGAATTTCCCCGGGTCGTTTTCGTTAACGGAGGTTCTGTATGAAGATCGAAACGATCTACTATCTTTTTGTCGCCCTCATGACGTTCGGACTCGGTGCAACGGTAACGGCATACGTTCCGTTTTTGCAGTCACTTGGATTGTCGCTTGGCGAAGTTGGACTTGTAAATGCGGTGTTCTGGATTGTGTTTGCAGGAATGGAAATTCCGACAGGCATGAAGGCGGATGGAAAGAGTCGTACATGGTCGATTAAGTGGGGGATCGCCCTTCAAGCCATTGGAAGCTTGCTGTATCTGAGTGCCGTCGGGTTCTGGTCCGCGATGCTCGGCGAAGCAATTCTGGCGTTCGGCATGGCGTTTGTGTCTGGTGCGCATCAGGCTTGGGTCGTAGATGCATTGAAGACCGATGGACGCGCGAACGATGTGCGTCGAGCGTTTGGAACAACGGCGATCATTCGAGGTGCATGTATGCTTGTTGGTGGTTCAGGCGGGGCGCTTCTCGCAGTTATTTCACCAAGGAGCATCTGGATTCCGCATTTCGTGATGATGATTCCGTCATTCATCATTGTGTGTCGCTACATGGACGGGAAAGGTGAGCCCGCAAAACGAGTGACCGAGCGTGAGGCGCTGAAAAAGAGCTTGGATCTGCTTCGTTCGAGTCGTGCGCTCAAGTGGGCACTCGTCGCATTCATTGTTTCTGGAATGATGCTTCCATTCAATCACTACTGGGCGCCATATTTTATCGCGCTTGCAGGGAAGACGTCACTCACCTGGATTTGGCCGATCATGTACCTATCGCTCATGCCAGGTGGATGGCTCGTCCGGCGTTACGTTATTGGCGCGCATGAGGAAGCAACAGCGCTGTGTCTGTCTCTTGTTGCGATTGGTTTCGGAATGGGACTCATCCCATTGTTTGGAGGAATCTTCTTCCCGATTCTCGCCGTCATGCTTCATGAAATTGGTCGAGGAGCTCTCGAACCCCTCATGGACTCATTCGTCCACCACCGCGTAGATAGCGACCATCGAGCGACCTATGCAAGTTTGCAAGGTTTCATCGGCAAAGCAGGTTTTGCCCTGACCCCACTGCTCGTCTGGTTCGGTATTCACAACGCGCCTGACACCATTGAAACAATGGCCAACGTTTGGCTCGTCGTCGGCTTCCTCATGACAACGTTCGCCATTCTTCTTTGGCTGGTGCGTCCAAACGGGCACGAGTCGGGCTCCTAGACGAGGCGTTTTCCACGCTTCGTCTTTTTCTTGACACAACCCAAAAAATTCGGTATGATTGTTTTATCAATATGAACCGCAACCTGAATACAAATTGTGTCCATCATCACGCGAAGTTCTCGTCCGGGACTCTCGCGTGCGTTGCGTTTGAACGTGGTATCTAAAGCCATTGTTCCATCACGAAATGCAGACAAGAGCCCCAAACAGGGCTCTTTTTGAACAGAAAATTCGACCAACTGGATCACATGTGTGACCTGGTCGGCACGACTTTATGTTGCC